>DASSHD010000001.1:0-3893 GCA_035693085.1 Hanamia sp.
TCTAAAGATTTAATCAAATGTTTTTTACAAACTGCTACTCTTTCTTCGACTGTGGGCGCAGGAAGGATTTCACCGGTTTGTACATAATGTGTGATTTCATTAAATATCCATGGATATCCGATTGCTGCGCGACCAATCATGATTCCATCTACACCATAACGGTTTTTATATTCTAGTGCTTTTTGAGGAGAATCAATATCGCCATTGCCAAAAACAGGAATCGTAATTCTTGGATTTTTTTTCACTTTGGCTATCAATTCCCAGGCGGCGCTTCCTTTATACATTTGTACACGCGTGCGGCCATGAATAGACAATGCCTGTATTCCTACATCCTGCAAACGCTCCGCAACTTCTTCTATGTTTTTAGTATCCTCGTCCCAGCCCAATCTTGTTTTGACCGTAACCGGCAATGAAGTGCTTTTTACAACTGCATCGGTTAACCGAATCATCAATGGAACATCTTTTAGAACTCCTGCACCCGCCCCACGACAAGCCACTTTTTTTACTGGACAACCGAAATTAATATCTAATAAGTCAGGATTAGTTGCGTCCACAATTTTCGCTGCCAGTGATAAACTTTCTTCATCACCACCAAAAATCTGTATCCCTACAGGTTTTTCATAATCAAAAATGTCTAATTTCTTTTTGCTTTTAATGGCATCCCTTATCAATCCCTCGCTGCTGATGAACTCAGTGTACATCAGATGCGCCCCGTTATCTTTACAAACCGCACGAAATGGCGGATCGCTTACGTCTTCCATTGGCGCAAGTAGCAACGGAAATTCAGGAAGCTGTATATTACCTATTCTGATCAAATTATTTAATTAAATGAAAATCTTCGTTATTTATTGATTCACTGACGACTTATTGTCTTCTTGTAAAAAATTTTGGCTGTAAATTTACGCACTTATAAACAGAGATACAATGATTGATAAAAATTCAAGAAATTTTAGCTTTCCATCACAGTTGGGCATTTTATTGGGGCTGATAGGAGCAGGGCTTATTATTGGAACTTTGATTTCTGCCATATTGTGGCTTGGGATGACTGGAAGACCAATATTATCCATGGCAAATGATATATCGAATCCAAAATATTACAGCGCCGTAATGTTGATTCAGGCTGTTTCCACTTTCTTTATGTTTTTTTTACCTGTTTTTTTTACCGCATTAATCTGTTACCGGAATCCTGCAAAATTTATCGGCTTTAATAACCGGATAAATTTTAAACAGGTTTTAATTGTACTTGCTATTCTTATACTTACTTTTCCCTTGTCGGGCGCTTTGGCAGAACTTACCAAAATGATTCCCATTTCTAAAAGCATGGAAGTAAAATTTAAAGCAATGGAAACCTCGCGGGAAGCCCAGGAAGCGGTTCTTATTAATATTAATTCATTTTCCCGCTATATATTTTCTATGATAATTATTGGTTTACTGCCGGCCATCTTTGAAGAAGTTTGCTTCAGAGGCGGATTACAAAATATTCTGACAAGATGGTTTAAAGGTCCCTGGATTGCAATAATTATTACTTCAATTATTTTTAGCGCCATTCATATATCTTATTATGGTTTTTTTGTGCGATTTGCGCTTGGAGTGGTGCTTGGCCTTGTTTACTATTACAGTGGAAGTATATGGCTTAATATACTTTTTCATTTTTTATACAATGGAATACAGGTTACAGCGCTTTATTTTGCCACTATGCAGGGAAATAAAAATGCAAAAGATATTGAAGAAAATTTTCCGTTATGGGCTGGCGCAATCGCGCTTATTTTAATTATTTATGCTTTTATAAAATTCAGGCAAATCTCTTTATTGCAACAAGAAAAATATGTAATGCCACCGGAAGATCCGAATGATTTTCACAACTGGATTACTAAAGAATCTTAAAAACTGATCAATGGCGTTTGATACCAAAACATTTAGAACAAGATCCCTTACTGCAATAGTTTTTGTTATTGCAATGCTTGCCGGATTACTCTGGAATGTATGGAGCTTTATTATTTTATTTACTATTATTCATTTTGGCTGCTGGTATGAATTTATTAAACTTCTAAAAAAGATGGATCCTGTAAATTATAAATTGAAAAGCTTATTGGGGTTGTTTTATATCACGCTTCCTATTGTTTTAATGATTATCATACGCACGGAAAATTTAAGAGCCTTGAATGATAATTATTTAAAAATAATCCCCTGCGGAATTGTATTTTCAATATGGATTAATGACACCATGGCCTACATCGTAGGATCATTAATCGGTAAAAATCCTTTATCAAAAATTTCTCCCAAAAAAACCTGGGAGGGAACACTTGGCGGTATCATTCTTTGTGTAATTGTCATTACAATGATCGGGTATTTTACAAAATATTATTCTATAAGAGATTGGGTTGTGGTCAGTCTATTTTGTGCAGTATTCGGTACATTGGGCGATCTTTTAGAAAGTAAATCAAAAAGACTGGCCAATGTAAAAGATAGTGGTACATTAATGCCGGGACATGGAGGATTTTTAGATCGCTTTGATTCGTTGCTGGTAGCGATTCCATTTGTATTTGTATATTATTTTTTATTTATCAGATGAATTAAAAAATAAGTTTAAGCGATTTAAGTATTATCAATTTAAAAACCAGGAATAGTAGCGTTCCGTGTAAAAAAACAATAAAAAATTCGTGTTAATTTGTGGAATTCGTGTCTTTTTCTATAAATTGTAACTGAGTGCTTAATTCTATTTTCTTATTTGTAATTAAACTTAATTAATGAATATTCATAAAGAAGGCTATAAGACCATTGCACTGTGTGCATTGATATTTGGAGCCATTAATATTATTTTCTTTTATTTTTTTAGCGCTTCTATGCCGTTAGTTTCCTGGATCGTGTTTGGCGTTACCCTGGTTATATTGCTTTTTATTATTTCTTTTTTCAGATCACCAAAAAGGAATTTTACTGTTGCGCACCACCAGGTAATTTGCCCGGCAGATGGAAAAGTAGTGGTAATAGAAGAGATGACCGATACGGAATATTTTAAAGATAAACGTCTTCAGGTTTCTATATTTATGAGTCCTGCAAATGTGCATATTAACAGAATTCCTATGTCGGGAGAAGTCAAATACAGTCAATACCATAAAGGGAAATACCTGGTAGCATGGAGCCCAAAATCTTCTACAGAAAATGAAAGGCATTGCGTAGTTATTAAAAGCGACAGCGTTGAAATTTTGGTAAAACAGATCGCCGGCGCTCTTGCAAAGCGCATTGTAAATTACCTTAAAGTAGGCCAGGCAGTTTCGCAGGGTAATGAAATGGGATTTATAAAATTCGGGAGCCGTGTTGATGTATTGTTGCCTGTAGGAACTGAATTGAATGTAAAATTGAATCAGCAGGTAAGAGGCGGTGTAACTGTACTCGCCACTATTGATACATTAATTCCTCTCGAAGGAGTTGAATCCGGTGAAGAAACTATTTCAACCATATAGTTGGAGATATTGGTTAATAGTTATCGGGAATGTCTTAAAATTACCATCATAGTAAACGGATAAATAATTGTGATTTCTATTTTTAAGAGACCGATCCGGCACCTCAAAATGAAATTAAAATCTAATCCCAATTAGTTTTTAACCCTAATTTTGCTCAAAGTTATTTTGCACTAATTTTAAAAACTGATAAATTATTTCTTATGCCTTTTGATTATTTAGAAAGTGTGAAAAAGAATCTTAATAAATATAAATCGCTTGGCGATAAAACAATGGAGCAATTGGACGATGACAATCTATTCTGGCAATACAATGATCAAAGTAATAGTATTGCTATAATCGTTCAGCATTTATGGGGTAATATGCTTTCGCGCTGGACCAATTTTCTTACTGAAGACGGAGAGAAAGAATGGCGTGAACGGGATGCTGAATTTG
>DASSHD010000002.1:0-7418 GCA_035693085.1 Hanamia sp.
AATATTAATTCAATAAATTTACTTGCTTGCTGGCCGGTAAGTTGGTTTACGGTATAATTTCACTTATTGTTTTCAAAAAAGTGTTACTTATTTGAAATGAATGTGGATATTGGTTTTAGCCCGGATTCTATATAATAAAATTGATCGATAATTATTTTGAAATCGGTTTATTTGTTTTTTAAAATTTTATAATTCTTAAATCCGAAAAGTAACCTCCCATCAAAAAAAGCGTGTTCAATAAAAGTGAGGAAACGGTATTTTAACCTTTCATGCTTTTGCAATTTTGTCTTTTCCTGATCTGGCGAAAACCGGAGCTGAGACTTCCAATTAAACTTCTTTATAAATTCTTTCATTACAGAAGGATGAGTTTCCTTATAAGATTTTACTTTACTTAAATTTCCATAATCAAAAAATTCTCCTTCGTTCTTAAACATTTGCTCTGTTGATTTGGTGCCTGAATAATTGGTGTTGTGATTTTTCCTTTTCTTCTGCATGATTTCGGGTGGTCTTACAAAACCGTAATGAAAAATATAGGCATCTGTTTCCACTACATTTAATTTGGTGGTATTTTCTTTTTTATAATAGTCAAGGCCGTTAAACCCCGGCATTCTTCTGAAGGATTGCGCATCCCGCCAGGAGTGTATTTCGGGGTCATTTCTTATAATTCTTATTTCTCTCGGATACCATGCGTGAGATAATACATAATGATCATAATCGCCCCAAAAGTGACGGTATTTAAAAAGAAATCCTTCTACCTCTTTATCCTCCAGGTATTTTTCACAGTTCTCCCTGATAATTTGCAAATATTTTTGGTGTACTACTTCATCGCTTTGTATATAAAAAAGCCAATCGCCGGTACATGCTTCTTTGGCAATGTCTGTCTGATGCGCATATTCCATTCCGTTGGGATACTTTTCTAAATTCCAGTTAGTCCGGATAATCTTAATCTTATCTGATTGAATACTTTTTATTTCTAATTCCGTTTCATCATCTACATCGCAATCGCCTAACACAACAATAAATTCATCTACAAGAGGAAGTAAACATTCTATAGAAGCTTTTACCGGATAATAAAGCTTTGTAGCATTTTTAGTAAATGTAAATCCACTAATTTTCATTTTGATTTTTTGTTCTTATGTTCAGTCCCGCGAATAATAAAATATTCAAAATTAAACCAACTTTGATGGAATATGACAGTAAACAAATAAAAATGGAGGATTTTTATTTAGAGAGTCCTTTCCTTGTTGCTATTTATATTTGCAAAAAAAATAAGAAATGAACTTAGAGAAAATGATCAAAGAAGTATGGGATAATCGTGAACTCCTCAAAGATGAAACTTATATAAATGCTGTCAGGAATGTAATAGATGAAGTGGATAAAGGAAAATTAAGAACCGCCGAGCCTGTAGCTAATGGAAATAAAAATTCCTGGAAAGTAAATGAGTGGGTGAAACAGGCCATACTTTTATATTTTGGGATCCAGCAAATGGAAACTTATTCTTTGCCTCCGTTTGAGTTTTATGATAAAATGAAATTGAAATCAAATTATAAAGAGCTTGGCGTACGCGCAGTTCCTCATGCTGTAGCTCGCTATGGTAGCTATCTTGCGCGAAATGTGGTATTGATGCCAAGCTATGTAAATATCGGAGCTTATGTAGATGAAGGGACAATGGTTGATACCTGGGCGACTGTAGGCAGTTGCGCACAGATAGGAAAACACGTTCACCTCAGTGGTGGCGTAGGTATTGGCGGTGTGCTGGAACCTTTGCAGGCAAGCCCTGTAATTATTGAAGATGGTTGTTTTATCGGCAGTCGTTGCATCGTAGTAGAAGGAGTGAGAGTAGAAAAAGAAGCGGTTCTCGGAGCAAACGTAGTTCTTACTCAATCAACGAAAATAATTGATGTTAGTGGAAAGGAACCTATAGAAACTAAAGGTGTTGTTCCATCACGCAGCGTGGTGATCCCGGGAAGTTATTTAAAGAATTTTCCTGCGGGGGAATATAATGTCACCTGCGCTTTAATTATTGGAAAAAGAAAAGAAAGCACGGATAAAAAGACAAGTTTAAATGATGCTTTGAGAGAGTTTAATGTGAGTGTGTAAAGATTATAGTGACAATATCACCTTATTTTTTGGGGAATACATATTTCCTAAAGAAATCTTCACTTCTCAAGACTTCAATTTTTGAAAAATAGAAATCGTCAATATCTTCAGTGATTATACAATCGCATTTATTTTCCATCGCTGAATAATATTCAAGACCATCTTCAAAGTCATTAATAGATGGTGTTTCAAGTGTTTTAAAAACAGTGCTTTCGTTTACATTTGTGATGCGAATATGCTCACATAGAATTTGGATCTTCTTTTTTGCCTTCGTGCTTTTATATTTTTTTTCGGTAAAATAAAATGCAATAGCCAAACAAACAGGAGAGGTATAAAGAGTAAAATTCCTTTTATCTCCGAGGCTGAGAAGGCGGGAAGTGAAACTAAACAAAGGATATTCCTTAATTAATACCGAAACTAAAATGTTTGCATCAAGAAAAATTTTCATCTTTTTGATTTAAAAAATTCTTCTTTTGCTTTCTTTCTTGCTCGGTGCTTTTTGGTCCTATATTCGGCAGGCCCTTCGGCAATCTCCCATACCCAATCTGAAATGGGGAAATCTTCCAAATTTTCATAATTGGCGGCAGTAGCTTTTTTCAATAAGAATTCTGTAAGCCTGGATAGACTGATGTTGTTATTTGCTGAATATTTTTTTGCTTTATCTATGACAGATTCATCAAAACTTAAAGTAATCTTGCTATCCATAATGAATATTTTTTACAAAATTACATCTTTTATACGACAAGAAGAATATTTTTATACGTATAAATTAGTTTGCGACAATTTCTTTAAAAGCGTTTCCCAAATTATCAACGATATCATCTGCAATTAACGCTTCTTCAGAAATATTCTTAGCAGCAATATCTCCTGCAAGCCCATGAAGATAAACACCAAGAATACAGGCATTCAAAGGCGAATATTTTTGCGCAAGCAAGCCTGTAACAATTCCCGTAAGTACATCGCCGGCACCTGCAGTAGCCATTCCTGCGTTTCCGGTAGAATTAAAAAATCCTTTTTCGTCTGGTGTGGCTATAAAAGTGTAATGGCCTTTTACAATGATGAAAATATTTAATTCTTTAGCTTTTGATAAAGCAAGATGTATCCTGCCAAAATCCGAATCACTTTTGCCGAATAAACGTTCAAACTCTTTTGGGTGTGGGGTAATAATGCTGTTTGCAGGAATTTGTTTATATAAAATTTTATTCTCGCTTAACACATTTAATGCATCTGCATCAATAACAACCGGTTTCTTATAATTGGAAAATAAATCCTTCAATAATTTTTTGTGGGAAGAATATTTTCCGATTCCGGGGCCGACTCCTATTACATCAAAATCACTAAAATCTTTTACTTCTTTTATAAATTTATCTCCGGATACTTTACACATTGCCTCAGGAACAGAAGTCTGAAAAGCATTATAACCAGCTTCGCAAATGTAACTGGTGAGTTTACCCACCCCACTTCTTAAACACGCGAGTGAACTTAGAACAGCCGCTCCCATCATTCCATAGCTCCCAACTAGCAGAGAGGCGTATCCGTAATTTCCTTTATTGGCAAAGATTTTTCGTGGGGTATAAATATTTTTTATCAGTTTTTTGTCTATGAATTCAAATTGGGCATTTTCC
The DNA here is from genome assembly GCA_035693085.1 of Hanamia sp. Classification (GTDB taxonomy): domain Bacteria; phylum Bacteroidota; class Bacteroidia; order Chitinophagales; family Chitinophagaceae; genus Ginsengibacter. Next base: position 3,726 of record DASSHD010000002.1, read on the forward strand.
TTTTCTTCATATTCTTTCGATAAACCAATATCAAGTAAAACAACTTCTCCTATAAAAGATTCATTTTCCGGCAATAGAAAAGCAAGTTTCTGATTTTGAAAGGAAAGGGTGAAGGATGCTTTAATTGTCTGACGGCCCCCGTCTGACAAATTACGGGAACCACCTTCAGTCAGACGGAGACCGTCAGACTGGAGGCCACTCGGAACGTCTATTGAAATTACTTTTGAACTACCGGCATTAATTTTTTCTATCAGTAAAGCAAATAATCCGGAAGGTTTCTTATTTAAACCGGTTCCAAATAAGGCATCAATTATTACATCTTCTTTTGATAATAATGGAAATGACTTTTCATCATCTAAAAAGAATATTTCTGCTGAAGTTTTCTTTAATTTTTTCAGATTAGTCTCAAAATCCGGAGAGCCTGAAGTTTTTCTTCCGATGATATAAACTGAAACCTTATATTTTTTTGTTGACAAAAGCCTTGCTATAGCAAGGCCATCACCGCCATTATTCCCTTTGCCACAAAATATTTTAAAAGAAGTATTTGGATCAAAATATTGAACGATCCATTTGAAACAAGCTGCAGCAGCCCGTTCCATTAATGCTATAGATTTCACAGGTCTATGGCTTATTGTATATGCATCCCAGGCTTTTATTTGTGAAACTGAAAATATCTTCATCGTTAATGGTGAGTTGTGAATCTGATCAGAATTAGCTTCTACTAAACTCTCTAAACAATTTAAACCTCCTAAATAATCTAAACCTTAGCTATCTCAAATATCTCTCCTTTATGATATTAATATGGTGCGCCAGATGCCCGGCAATAGTATAACCCATCGCCCTTGCGTTCATTTGATAACCACTTCCTTTTCCAGTAGAATCCAATTGCTCAGGTGAGAAACTATTAAATAGAAGTTGAGTGGATTTTCTCACTGCTGTAAATTCATCTACCAGATCGTTCCATTCCCTGCCTGATCCGTTTGCATTAGCAGCATAACTTTTATCATCAAAAGAAGGGAGAATGTTGACATCTTTTCTGGAAAAGGCTAACGAGCGATAAGTGAAAACGCGTTCTGTATCTATTATATGTTGCAATGCTTCTTTTATACTCCATTTACCTTCAGCGTATTTATAATCATATTTCTCTTTCGGAACAGAATTAAAAAAAGCCTGTGATTCGGTTAACTGATTTTTTAAAACAGTATTCAAATCTTCATTTTCTACCAGCCGGATGTATGTATAAAAATGTTCAGGATAAATTCCATTTTTATTTTTTTGATTTTCCATTTTATTTATTTTAAGTGATGTGAAGAATCGTTTTGCAAAAATAGGATTAATCAAAGTTTAAATGGTTCTGAAATCCGAAACAAAATGAGCGAATAGAAATTTGCATTAATTGTTTGTTTACTGATATCAGGATTCAGGAAGGGTTTGTATTAGCTAATATTTCTTTTAAAAGTTACACAGAATAAACATACCTGTCGTTATTTTTAAAATAAAAAACCGGCAAATTTTATTCTGCCGGTTTTTTATTTGAATGAATTGTGTTTAAAGTATTATGCTCTTCTTTTTTTATGCTTTTTTTCTACTTTTTCTATTTTTTTTATTTCCTCAAAATTATTTGATGCTTTATTTCTATCGCCTTTCAAGGTTGCGGCAAGTTTCACTGCATTGTATGCATTTACTTCTCCTCCGCTGATGCAAAGGTCTGACAGGCTAACCATATCATCCGTGCCCGGCTTTTTTACTTTTTCTGTGATAGGCTCCACAGAGTTGTCAATTACATATTTTAACTGTTCAGCGCTCAGGTCAGGAAAATATTCAAGTACCAAAGCAGCAACTCCTGCAACTACAGGCGCAGCCATACTGGTTCCTGAATAATTTCCAAATTTATTATATGGCAAAGTAGAATAAATATTTACACCGGGTGCAAATACATCAACTGATTTTTTGCCATAGTTGCTAAAACTTGCGGTAAAGCCGCCATTGGTAGGGTCTCCACTTGCACCCACCGTTATAAAATTGTCAGCTACTCCCGACTTGTCACGATAATAAGGGTTAGGATAATTCGGAACTGAATCAATATCTTTTGCATCATTCCCTGCGGCATGTACCAGCAGCACTCCTTTACTTTGAGCATACTTTACTGCATCGTCAACCCAGTTTTTTTGTGGAGAAAATCCTTTTCCAAAACTCATGCTGATCACTTCAGCGCCATTATCAACGGCGTAACGGATTGCGTTGGCAATGTCTTTATCATGTTCATCCCCATCAGGTACAGCACGCACCATCATGATCCTTACATTATCAGCTACGCCATTCATTCCAATACCATTGTTTCTAACAGCGGCAATGATTCCCGAACAATGAGTGCCGTGTGAGGGTGTACCCGCCATCACATCATTATTTCCATAATACCGGTCATTAATATCATTGGGATTATCTTTTACAATTTCGTCCCTGAAATCTTCCGGAGGAGTGGTAGCTGCATCGCCTTTGCGGATTTGCCCACGCAAATCGCTTAGGATGTCGGTGTTAGTAATGTCATAATTATTATTCATCTTACCAATGTTCAAATAAATAGCGGCAGCCATTTGTGCATTCAGATTATCAGAAGTATAACCCTGAACATCTTTACAAGTAAATTCAGTTTTGCCCAGGTCTTTACCAATGATAGAATCTCCTTTTTCCATGATGGGTAAAATTCTCTGCATCTGCATCAGTTCAGCAGGATTAATTCCTTTAGTAACGTCTTTTTTTGCCCGAAGATAACAAGCGTACTGAAATTTTTGGGCAGCATCCATTTTTGTAGTGTCGTCATTGGCGGTGCTGTCATATTTACTTTTCAATTTCCAATATACTCTTGCTGCTTCATAAGAATCCTGGTGAACATTGCGGCCATCTTTGCCCCCGATAAAATTCCAACCATACACGTCATCTACATATCCATTATGGTCATCGTCAATTCCGTTATGGGGTATCTCTCCCGGGTTGTGCCAAAGTATGGGTTTCAAATCTTCCTGAAGCGTATCAACACCACTATCAATTACTGCTACCAATATTGTTTTGCTGGTTCTACCTTTTAAAAAGTCATAAGCTTTATCCAGGCTGATCCCGTAATAGCCCGTGGTGGCTCTGTCGAGTTCAAACCAATTATTCGGAGCCTCTTTTTCTACCGCCGCCGAGTCACTGAAGTTTGTAGAATCCTTTTGAGCAAAAGTGCTAAAGGGCAAAGTAGCTAAGAGCGATATACCCAAGAAAAACCATTTACTTTTTTGTACCATTTCAATTTATTTGATTAAGGCTGCAAAAATTGGAAATTTTATTAAGGATAGAAAGTCTTTTATAATAATTATAGAATATTTACAATAATTGGAAATGCTAAAGTTCTTTAAGAGTATAATTAAGTGAAGATAGATATTGGTGAAAAAGTAGTATGTAATTAATGACTAAAGAATATTTTGGCGGCCAAAGAGGAAACACTATCAAATAAATATCTTTGCATAGTCCTTGTAAAGAAGAAGTGATTGGTAACTTTAAAAATATGAAAGTAGCAGAAACATTTGAGAAAAGCATGTTTTGGGATGTAAATCCTGAGAAACTGGAGTGGCATAAGAACAGCCGTTTCATTATTGAAAGGGTTTTTGTGAGGGGAGGAATGGATGATGTAAAAAATATTATGAAAGTATATTC
>DASSHD010000003.1:0-10956 GCA_035693085.1 Hanamia sp.
TCGGTTGTAATTTAGCTTTTCAATTTCAGCTTCGCTGAGGTTGAATTTGAGAGAGGGCATATTTTGTTTCTTTGGTAATTAACAAAATTGCCCCTCTTTTCTAATTTAACAATTCACGGTTTTGCCCCTTGCAAAGTATAAGTATTCCTATTCTGATAGCATTCGCCATAAAAAGTAATAATACAAGAGGAGTGATCGGTGCGGCTATTTATGGATTTTGTTTTTTGCAACTCTTTACTTTTTCTACACTTTATCACGGGTTTCAACATCCACAAGCAAAGCGGGTATTTGAAATTCTTGACCACATCAGTATTTATTTCCTGATAGCCGGAACCTACACTCCATTTCTATTAATCTATATGAATAATATTTTTGGCATCACGTTGCTCATCGTATTATGGAGTCTCACTGCTTTAGGAATCGTTTTCAAGATCTTTTTTACCGGCAAATGGAATATAATTTCAACGATTGTATATGTAGCTATGGGATGTATCCTTGTTGTAGGCGGCCGTACATTTTTCATCAATATCCCACAAGATATAATGATAATGATTATAATAGGAGGTGTTCTATATCTTTTAGGCGTTATTTTTTATCTCTGGGAAAAATATCCTTATAATCATGCTGTTTGGCATTTTTTTGTGCTGGTAGCTGCCGTTTGTCATTACGTGGCAATTTTGCTTGCGGTATAGTTAATCTATATAAAGGGTTCCTATTTTATTTTGATAAACTCATTATAGAAAGCAGGTACCACGTTCCTAATTTAAGCTTTAAATTTTGACTCTGGCAGATCATATTTTCTCCGTAAAAAAACAGCAGCATTCTCCCCTTTTCGTTGAAGAACTGTACTGATCCTGCTCACGAAATTTTTTGGAGTCAGCTCCTGACAAATATTAAATCTGAACACTCCGGAATCCAACAGGAATGTTCCAAAAGCACGGAACAATAAAAGATGTTTCAGGAAAGTTTTTTTTTATCATCATGGATTTGTCAAAAGGTAATAATAAAAGATGATTCTGTCTTTTATTATTAAATTATCCCTACTTTTGTTCAGTCCCGGGGTTTAGCTTCATTTGAAAAACTGAGAGTGCTTGTTTTGTTGGAATCTTCCTTTTAATTGAAGTGCCTTAGAAATAAAATTGATTTTACATCAGATTTTTATCTTACGGGTATTAGGCCATAATTTATTCCGCTCCCTTTCTAAACTGTATTACATAAAATTTAATAAAGTAAACTCATAACTATGAACCCATTTATTCCCCTTCTTATTCTGCAAGACTATGCCGTCATCATCTCAATGGCAGCCGGCGTGCTGGTTGTTGCTGTAGTAATATTTTTGATGGCAACATCATCAATAGATGAAGACAAGGACTCTGCAAAACATAAGACCTATAAACTGAGAGGTCAATATTTTTTTGGATTAATACTGGTACTGATTATATTTCTGTTTATCTCTTTAAGGTTTTTGCCTTACCAGCGTTTTCAAAATAACCCTGATGAAGAAGTAACCGTGGTAGGAATGCAATGGTCATGGAAAATGGCACCTGGTATATCTGATAAAACTCCCGCTGATTTTGCAGGAACTAATGAAATATCCTTACCGGTGAATAAGAGGATAGAATTCGTAGTTACTTCCGCTGATGTAAATCATGATTTCGGAATTTATAATAGTAAGGGAGTTTTACTGGCGCAAACTCAGGCAATGCCCGGGTACCACAATAAGCTACAATATGAGTTTACTCAAAAAGGGGATTACTCTATTCTCTGCCTGGAATATTGTGGCCTTGCACATTCGTTTATGATGGGAACCATTCACGTTAACTAAAATTAAAAAAAAGATTATGACACAATTAGAACCTGTTCAATTAAAAAAAGAAAGAAGACTCGCTATTGTATGGAGTGTTACTTTTTTAATTATTTTTCCCTTACTTATCACTCTTGGCCTTTTGATGCGTCTCAACCAGGGAGAAATGATAAAGCTACCCATCAACGATTTTTATGCTTTAATGACTCTTCATGGCCTGGGAATGGTGGGCGTTTTGTTCAGTATTGCATTTGCAGGTATGTGGTATTTAATCAGCACACGTTATGCGAGGTTGAATATCAAGGTGGGTTATTTTACTTATTATGTTGTGTTAATCGGTGTTCTGGGTTTAGCATTTGCTACACTTATCGGGGGATTTGCTCCTGGTTGGTATTTGTTATATCCGCTGCCTTTTAAAGGCGCTACCTGGACGGTATGGTCAACAAGGCTTTCAATAATATCTTTAATAGTTATGGGTATAGGATGGCTTGTTGGTGTTTTACATTTACTGTATGCCTTAGTAAAAGAATACAAAGGATTCACTAATTTATTGGGATGGCAATATCTGAGAAAAAAGAAAGTGGAAAGAGAACTACCATCAATTGTAATGATAGCAACTGTGAGTCTTGTTCCTGGTGTGGTTGCATTTCTGGCGGGAGCTGTTTTTCTGATAATGTATCTGCTTCAATCCTTTGAGCCTGCCTTAAGCTTTAATGTGCTTCTCATGAAAAACATCACGATGTTTTTTGGCCACACTCTTGCAAATATTATTATCTATTGTGCATTGGGTTGGGTATATGCGCTTTTGCCGGAGTTTACGGGCCGTGCATGGAAAACAAATAAAGTGCTGGTGTATTCCTGGAATGCGACATTCCTCTTTATATTATTTGCTTTCTTCCACCACATGTATATGGATTTTGCGCAGCCTATAGGAATGCAGTATGCAGGGCAGGTAATATCTTACTTAAGTGCAGTACCTGCTACGGTTGTTACCATGTTCGGTGTAATTACACAATTATATCACTCGAAAGTTAAATGGGGTATTGTTCCATTAACGTTTTTAATTGGTACGGCAGGCTGGGCTATCGGAGGCGCTGCTGCAGTGGTAGATTCTACGATATCAATGAATAGAGTGCTTCATAATACTTTGTGGGTTCCCGCGCATTTTCATACCTATTTGCTGATGGGAACCGTTTTATTCATCTTCGGTTTTTTATTTTATTTATTTACTGAAAATGGAAATCAGGATGGTGGTAAACTGGCCAAGATAGGATTCTGGGTCTTTGTACTGGGAGGGCATGGCTTTTTAGCAACATTCTATTTCGGTGGCTTAAGTAGTATCCCACGCAGGTATGCAGATTATTCGGGTATTGCGATAAAAAGTGTTCATAATACAGGGGAACATCTTGCACAAATTGCTGTTTGGCTTATCGCTTTATTGTTGATAGGACTTTTTATTATGTACTTTTCCTTGTTTGCAAAACTTTTAAGAAGGAAGTTAGAAAGCGCGCCTGTCAAGGTGAATGAATAGGCTTTTCAGAGTAAAGACGAAAACCGGGAACTATAAAATATAGACACCAATTCTATGTTTGTGTGAAAATTCTTTGAAAGAAAATAATAATAAATGAAGAAGATTTTAATTCCTGTTATAGCTTTTGCCATTTGTCTTGCAGTTATCTGGAAATGGACTTTTGGGTTCAGCGCTTTTACTATTTATTCCTATACGTTAAAAGAAGCGGGTAATTCTTCAAGAGAGTTTCCGGATTTCCAAATGATAGATCAAAATGGAAAAGTATTCAATCTAAAAGATCAGCATAAATATGTACTGATAAATTTTGTCTATCTGGATTGCCCTTCTGCCTGTCATAAAGTAAATAACCAGATAGACCAGATCTACCATCTTTTCAATCCTGCAATCGTTCCGGAAAAATTAGAATTTGTTACGGTGAGTTTTGATTTGAAAAATGATGATATTACAAGAATAAAGAACTACAGGAATAATTTTGGAAATGATATTAAGGGCTGGACATTTGCTTTACCGTCTCAAACCACCCAAAGTGATTTTACCAAAGTACTTCGCAAGATAGGTATCTGGACTTACCAGGTTCCGGAAACCGGCATTATCAATCATTCTCTTTATTTATTCCTTATTTCCCCGGATAATAAAATTATAAAAATATTCGATCCTGCAAGGGATGATAACCACACAATCATTGAACAGATCAATAAATGTTTAAAAGAAAAAAAGACATCATCCTAGTCCTGATTATTTTACTAATATTTATTTTGTTATCGTATCCATTTAATGAATGGCTTTCCGCTACTATGCCACGCCATCAAATTATACAATTACCGGCCATGTTTATTCTTGGTCTTGTTTTAGGAGTAAATTTTTCCCGTCTGAATATCAAAGAAACATCATTGAAAATTGCGGCGCTTATTTTCATCATGTCATCATTCGTGTTTTGGATGTTACCTCACTCTATTGACTATGCGGTTATCAATCCAACGTTCAACAGGGTCATGCATTTGAATATGTTTATTGACGGGATCTTATTAATGCCTGTCTTAAGAAATATTTTATTTGAAATAAAAATATTGTTCCTGGGTATGTTATCAGCAATGATGTTGGCAACAGGAATTACTTTAAGAGCATTCGATATCTTACTGTGTAGTTCCTTTAACATTGACCAACAAAAGGAAACCGGGTTCTATCTGATCATCATTGGTTTTTTATTGTTTGTATTGACCTTTGTTACTTTTTTTAAAGCAGCAGGAGAAAAAAACAAATGATTGTAGAAATTAGTCTTGATATACCTAAGCTACTGCCGGAGTAAAATATAATAGAAACTTTCTTTTAAAGGATTTTGAATATTTTTTTACATTTAGGACGGATGTAATTTCATTATCCGGCAATATTTAAATAAAATTTATCACATCTCAACTGAAAGAAAAACAAAGTGCAAAAGCAGTAACGTAGTATATTGTTCTTTTAAAATTTTTCCCTTTATTCATTACTTTCGATTAAAATAATAACCACACATTCTGATGAAAAAAAATTTCTTTTTACCCGCGACAATTTTCTTTTCTTTTTTTTATTTCTCTGCCAATGCCTATCTGAGAATCCCTGATATTTTTTCAAGTAATATGGTATTGCAGCAGCAAACTACTATTCACTTTTATGGTTGGTCAGATCCGGGACAGAAGATCAGTGTGATAACCGGATGGAACGGTGATACATTAAAAACATCTACTTTGTCTGATGCTGTGTGGACAGTTGATTTAAAAACACCAAAAGCCGGAGGCCCTTACCAGATAACTGTTATAGGAGATAGTACTATCAACATTCAAAATGTATTGATTGGTGAAAACTGGATTTGTACGGGCCAATCCAATATGGAATTCAGCGCAGATTGGCATGTTAATAATTATAAAGAAGAGATTAAAAATGCGAATCATCCGGAGATACGTTTTTTTCATATTCAAAGAATATCGGCACCTTATCCGCAACAGGAAGTACGTGGTAAATGGGAAGTATGCACTCCTGAGACCATGCATTCCTTCAGTGCTGCCGGATATTTTTTTGGTAGAGCTTTAAATGACAATCTTCATTTGCCGGTAGGATTAATTGAATCTTGCTGGGGTGGCTCGCCTGTGGAATCATGGACACCCATTGAAGTTTTTAATAACAGTGAAAAACTTGCAATCTCTGCTGCCATATTATCGCCTGTTCCGTGGTGCCCCATAAGACCGGCAGTTTTGTTCAATGCGATGATTGCACCAATTACCAGGTTCCCGATAGCAGGAGCCATCTGGTACCAGGGTGAAGCCAATGTAATAAATGCTTCCACTTATGAAGAAACTTTCAGCGCGATGATTCATTCATGGAGAGAATTATGGAAAAAAGATTTTCCATTTTATTTTGTACAAATAGCACCTTATAATTATGGAAAAGGATATGGCGGAGCTGAAATAAGGGAAGCTCAATTGCAAACTTACCGCAATGTGCCCAAAACAGGAATGGTAGTGGTAACCGATATTACAGCCGATACCAATAACATTCATCCCACAGATAAACAAGATGTAGGAAAACGACTCGCGGATTGGGCGCTTGCAAAAACTTACGGAAAAGAAAGCATTACTTATTCAGGCCCTCTTTACCGCTCTATGGAGGTGGATGGAAACAAAGCAATTATCCATTTTGATTTTGCTACCGATGGATTAATGAAGAAGGGAAATGAATTAACCGGTTTTTTGATTGCCGGCGAAGATCACCAGTTCGTTCCGGCAACTGCTACAATTGAAGGTTCCACGGTGATTGTCTATAGTTCAAAAGTGACGCGTCCAACTGCGGTGAGAATGGGATTTACAAACACAGCAATTTCTAATCTTTTTAATAAAGCCGGATTACCCGCGTCGCCTTTTAGAACTGACGATTGGGAATTAAAATAACGGGTAACAGAAATGATCAAAACGCAAAAACCAATATCAGAAGTTTGGGTGGAGTGATTGCGATAATCAGTGCCCTGTAATCTCTTTACAGTAAACCAACTAATACCCGGAATTTCTATTTTATCATTTGAATATAACAGGTATGATTACACGATAATTAATCTTTTAAAAAATTTACCGGAGCAAACAAAGTATAAGTGCCAATGATTAGTAAGTAATTTATAAAAGATTACTACCGAAAAAAAACTTTAATGCTCATGAAGGATTATCAAACGAAGAAACTTTATTTAATTCTAACTGTAACTGATTCCTTTTTAATTAAGTTCCATATTGCAGGATCTTCAGAACCCAGCACCCACACTGATATACCGCGCAAATGATTTGTTGCAGCGAGTTTAAACTTTGGTAAAAATGACCTTGCATCTTCCATAAAAAGCCAGTTAAATATACCACCGGTTTCCCAGTGGGTATAAGATACCTGCTGCTCTTCCATCCATTGCGTAGAAACCTGGTATCTGTCGAGTAAATCTTTTGCGGAAGCATAACTAATTTCATCTCGCGTAGAGCGTGGGCCGCCATTACCAGCAGTAGGAAACCAGTAATCTGAATAATCGGGAATGCCTAAAGATATTTTATCAGCCGGAATACCTGAATTAAGTAAATAAGCCACAATCCTTTTCATCCAGGGAAGTCCAGCTACCGGACCTGGAGGTGTGAACGCCGTGTGCTGGTCATAAGTCATAATGGAAATAAAATCACTGGCGGCTGCAATAGCCGGTATATCAAAAGCACCGCGCCAGTTTTCATATAAAAAGCGTTGATACGCCGGGTTGGAACTCTCCGGCGCCGGTTGCTCTGATTTTACAACAGCGCTGGAAACAGCAAACCCATATTTGTGGAGGCTGTCAGCGGTTTGTTTGAAGAAGGAAGTATATGCATCCTTATCAGTAAAAAAAATTCCTTCAATATCAAACTGCCAGCCATAAAAATGAAACTCACGGGCATAAAACAACATCAGCCTGATGGCTTCCTTTCTGGCTGCTTCGTTGGTAAGCAAAGCATGGATTCCTTTCTGATCAAAGGAAGCAAAAAGAGGCATCACTTTTATACCTTTTTTTTGAGCAAGTTCCAGTACCCGCCTGTCAACTTCACCGGTTATTACGCCTACACTATCTATCTGGTAAACATCCGGGCAGATTATAGAGATTTCGTCCGCATGTTGCACAAAAGACTGGTAACTGCCGGCTGAACCAACCAGGTAAAATAAGTTTTCAGATTTGTAAGATTGGGCATAGCTTTTACCGGCATCCATTGAAAATAAAATCAATAATAGAAAAGCTGATAAGTAAGGTATTGTTTTTGTCTTCATTGAAAAGAATTGAATAAAAAAAGAGATTGCAAAGTACAACTTTATTAAAATGTGACTAAGATTGTCTGAACCAGGATTTTTAAGATTGAAAGATTATTGGATTAAAGTCACACTTATCTGAACCAGGATTTACAAAATTGTAGGATGACAATCCTATCATCCAATGAATCTTAGTTCAGACAAATAGGCGATAAAATCCTGGTTCAGAAACTATTTAAAAACAATCTCCCTCACACTCTTCACATGTTTTTCACCTCTCTTTTCCAAAACGGCTTGTACTGTATAAAGTCCTGCTTTTTCGGGAGAGTTGCAAATGATAGAAATTGCTTTTTTACCGTAAGGAGGAATAGTTAATGGACTTGATTTATCTAAAATAATTTTTCCCTCTTTTAATATTTGTAAATGTACCTCTCCGCTCCAAACAGGTTCCAGATCATTGATCGCAATAATATTAAACCCGTGCTGTTTCCCTGTCTCAATTTCTTTTCCCCATTCATCCAGCATTATGCCGACAGGAGAAAATGCATCCGGTACATATTTCAAAAACTCACTTTCATATTCCAGTTTTGCCGGATCTATAAAATTGTCACTCGTTTGACCATCACTTCTCGAATAGCCCAAAGCAGTAAAATGCAATACACCTGCAGCGTTTCTATGACAACGCCAGAATTCTGTTTCCGCCGCAGTGTACATAGCGTATAAATGTCTTCGTTGCAAAGTAGTTGAATGATCGCCCAATAAATTTTTATAAAGCTGCTCAGTTAATGTGGTGGGAGTCCCATCCCTGTTGAGCCACAGCCATCCGTACTCATTAATAATTACCGGGAAGGATTCATGATTCTTATATTGATTCCCTTCGGGGATAGCGCTTGCTTTTGCTATATCCTTCAATCTGAAATCAGGATTGTGAAAATGATAAGGATGCGATTCAAACACATCGCCCGGTGCGCGATGAGTAGAATAACTATTATCCCAGGGACGATTAGAGAGATCAAGATTTCTTACTTTCCAAACAGCTTTACCGGTTTCATCAGTTTCGCCATTATCACAAACAGTTTCGTTACTGGCATCCCAAATAACTATCGAAGGATGATTCCAACTATCCCGCATCCATTCGGAATACTCTTTTGCTAATTCATCCGATTTTAATTCTTTTGGCCATACATTCCAACCAATACCTCCATACCAAACCGGAAATTCATCCTGGATAAGAAATCCTTCTTCATCTGCAATGCGATACCATTCATCGGGTGCAAGGCCAATACAATAGCGCAAACTATTCCAATGAAATTTTTTAAAGCTCTTATGCAGATTTCGTACCCATGTAGAATCCCATGGCAAATTTTTACATGCTGAATCTTCAAAAAACCGATACAGTGTGATATTGCTTCCTCTCAAAAAATAAGGCTTGCCATTTAAAACTGCTTTTTTTGTAACAGGATCAAAATGAAATTCTCTCATTCCAAAGCGTGTAGTATAGGTATCTGTTTCCGTACTTACTTCCAGGTCGTATAAGAAGGGGTCTTCCGGAGACCAAAGATGACAGCCCTTTAGAGGAATAGTAACATAAACCAAAGTGTCTTTGCCAGATGAAGAAAGTTTAATTTCCTTTTTAAATGTGCCTGCTAATTTCTGTGATTTGCTTTCTTTAATATAAAAAGTAAGTTCAGATGCTTTAGCCTCACCAGAATTTTGCAGGTCAATTTGTAATCTCACCTGTTTGTTGAAAATATCAGGAACAGTTTGTACACGAACGATATGAGGAGTTCCGGAAAGTATCAGTTCGACATCATCAAAAATACCGGGAATATAATGTTCCTTCTCAAAATCAAAACCTCTTGGGATAGACGCAGGAACCGCATCCGGCGATGATCCCACACGAATCAAAATCTCATTTAAACCTTCTTTTACTGCATTTTTAGCATCAAAATATCCGGGAGTAAAACAAGGAAGATGTTCTCCTAAATCTACTCCGTTAAGAAAAACCTTAGTTCCAAACATCGCTTTGGAAACTTTAAGAATAGCAACCTCCGGAATCGTACTGCTGACTCTAAATGTACTGCGATACCAAAAAGCTTCTCGCAATGGATCGGATTGTGAGATACTTCGTCTATCCTTAACTGTTGGCCCTACATTTTTGAATGCAGGAATGGAAAAAGAAACCAGTCCCGGAACAGGAACGGTATGATCAAACCTTTTAGGAATTGTATCCATTGAGCCTTCAGCTATCTGCCAGTTTCCATCTAAAGAGATCGTATTTCTCTTAGAAATATTTTGGGAATATGCAAATGAAAATGTTAATAGAACGATTGAGATTGTTGCTAAAATTGATTTCAACTTTTTTGCCTCGTTTAAAAAAAAATTTATTAAATCTATGAAATTATTTGTTCTGTTTTTATTTTTCAGTAAATGGAAATTGCAAAAAGTTTTCAAATTCCTTTTTTCAATTTTTTGAAAATAAGGATATCTCTTTTCTGCCCGATCAGCAAAAGGTCTTCTTAGTTTCTGGTAACTAAACAATAATGCTATCATTATTTGAATATAAAAATCAGACAATTCAAAATCAGATAAGATACATGCTGCTATTCTTCCCTCCGGATTTGCACGAACCTGCATCATCCCGTAGCAGATTAAATCTATTACACCAATTCATCCGGGAAGCGTGAACCGTCATTAGATTAATTTTCCTTTAAGATTTGCAAAACGGCATTATCTACTTTATACAAATACACATTGTTCTTTCGATAAACCACAAAAACCTCCTTATCCTTATTTTTTTTCATAAGACTATCCATTTTATTTTTAATGTCAGGGTATAAATCGCCGTTAAGCAGATAATAGAGTGTTCCGGCATTATTAGACTTCACAGAATCTATAGGAAGAAATTTAAAAGGGCCGGGTTCAAATTTTAGAAAAAATTCGCTTAACTCACTTGACATATCATCAGAAAAAATGGTAGCGTGATAATTTTTCCGGGAGAATTGTTTTTCTATTACTTCTTTTTGATCCTCGTAGTAAGGATATGGTGGCTTGATAAAACCTGCAAGATAATTTGTAAAAAACAAGGCTGAAAAGAAGATCACTGAATAAGTGAAAAGAGATCTTTTATCATTAATAAAAGAAAATATATAGCAACCAACGAGCAATATAGTTACGAGCAGGTATAGATATTTTTTGGGGCCGTCCCCAAAACTGAAAATAACCGCGGTGGCAAGAGCAAAAATCAAAGGAAGAGCGATAAATTTGGAGGGTTGTTTAAAAAAAGCATAAAGTATATGTCCACCTGTGATAGCAGCAAAAGGGAAGATAAAAAGAAAATGCCTGGGATCCT
>DASSHD010000004.1:0-14991 GCA_035693085.1 Hanamia sp.
TGCCCTATTTTGAAAATTTATACTAACCAGGGAGTTTATGGCCTTGGGGATGTGCGTGACGGAGCCGATAAACGATATGCATTGGAACTCAAAAGCAGAATACTTGGTATGAATCCCTGTAATGTTGAGATGATATTCAAAAAGATTAAGCAATTTGGTGGGCCAAGTCGCCAGGCCGGTGGAGTATGTGCTGTAGAAATGGCCTTATGGGATATTATTGGAAAAGTGTATAATATACCCGTCTATCAATGCTTAGGTGGCAAATATCGGGATGAGATCCGAATATATTGCGATACCACAGCCACCAAAAATACTCCGGAAGGATACGCCGAACGCATGAAAGAACGATTGAACATGGGGTTTACATGGTTGAAAATGGATTTTGGAATTGATCTCTTAAGAGATGTTCCAAACGCTCTTGTAAATGATAATTTCTGGAAACAACAGAATGGTAAAATGAGTCAGTGGGGGAATAATGGACCTACGAGTTATGCTCAAACAAAACATCCGTTTACTGCTGTCCAGGTAACTCCAAAAGGGATAGATTACCTGGTTCAATTTGTGGCGGATGTTCGCAAAGCAGTTGGCTACGATATTCCTTTATCTACTGATCATTGGGGGCATTTTGGGGTAAACGAGGCGATTAAACTGGCTAAAGCTATGGAACCCTATGATCTGGCCTGGATGGAAGATGTGCTTCCCTGGTTTTATACCGATCAGCTACGTACATTAACCGAATCTACCACTACACCTATAATAACCGGCGAAGATTGTTATTTGTTGGATGATTTTAAGCCTTTAATAGATAATCATGCTGTAGATATTATTCACCCTGATATTAATTCGTCAGGTGGTATTTTAGAAACCAAAAAGATAGGTGATTATGCTGAGGAGCATGGTATTGCTATGGCTATGCATCATTATGCTACTCCCATTTCATATATGGCAAGTGTGCATGTCGCTGCTGCTACTCAAAACTTTTTGGCACTGGAAGATAACGGCATCTATTACCCTTATTGGGATGATCTGGTAACAGGTATCAGTAAGCCAATTATTGATAAGGGATATGTAAAAGTTCCCGAAAAGCCAGGTCTGGGTGTAGAATTAAACGATGAGGTCGTTAAACAACACCTGATAAAAGGTGGAGGCTTCTTTGAACCTACACCTGAATGGGATAAGCTACGTGCATGGGACAGAACATATAGCTAACATATTTATTACTGTCTATATTAATAAATTCTTCTTACCAAAGCAGATATAAAAGTCACATTAAAAACTATAAATTATGAAAGATAATCGCAGAGATTTTATCAAAAAAGGAGCTTCTTTGGCAGCGACATTATCAATTGGCGGAGTAAGTGCTTTTGCGAAAACATCGCCTGATCTACATTCAGGTAAGAATATCATATCTTCAAAAAGAGCAGGGCAGGAGATTGATTACATTAAAGATGCAGGTATGAAAATGTGCCTGGCTTATTTTGCCGGCCCTGATCCACAAAGGATTGCTTTTGCAAAAGAAATGGGTGTTCATGGTGCTGTAGGTGGAATAAGCCCTGAAATGGTTAAAATGAATGGTGCCAACGGATGGGAGTACAACGTGATAAAAGCCGTAAAGGAAGCATGGGATAAATTGGGATTGACTTTAACGGTAATAGAAGGGCCTCCTTCACTCAATACTAAAACCAAACTTGGCCTTGCCGGCAGAGATGAAGAGATTGCCAACTTTATCACCTTCATGAAGAATATCTCTCAGGTTGGTATAGATACGGTATGTTACAACTGGATGCCTTTAATAGGCTGGGCGCGAACCAATAAGGCTTTTCCCGTTCGGGGAGGTGCGCTGGATATGTCTTTTGATATTGAAGATGCCAAAAAAGACCCGATTACCCAGTACGGAAAAATAACCCATGATGATATGTGGAAAAACCTTGCGTATTTTCTGAATGCAGTGGTTCCGGAAGCTGAGAAATATGGTATAAAATTATCCATGCATCCGGATGATCCTCCCGTTGATGAGATTCAGGGCATTCCGCGGATCATGACCTCCGTAGCTGCATTTAAAAAAATGATAGATATGCATCCAAGCCCTTCTAACACTATCACCTGGGATGGAACTTTTGGAGAAATGGGTGAGAAAGGGAAACCGGAAGACGTGGTTGCTGCAGCCGAATATTTTGGGAAAAAGAAGGTGATTAGTTTTGTTCATTTTAGAAATGTTCGTGGTTATAAAGATCATTTTCATGAAACTTTTGTTGATAACGGACAAATGGATATGCAAGGAATCATGCAAAAACTATATGATACCGGCTTCAAAGGCCCTATCAGACCAGATCATGTGCCAACAATGTACGGAGACAAGAGCGGATTTCCAGGCTATACCAATTTAGGGGCATTGTTTGCAGTAGGTTATATACGGGGACTTATGGACGGTTGCAGGGGAACGACTTTAGTAAAATAAATAAAAAATAAAGTACAGAACAGGATTAAAATATTATAACTGATTTCTTCATCTATGACACAATTAAATTTATAATTAAATGAAAAAAAGCTTGATTTTATTAGCGCCTTTAATTTTGTGCGTTTACTTAGTTAAGGCGCAACAGGTGGGGGCTTCACCAGCATACATTAAGGCGTTAACTTCACAGTGGAAAGGAGCTCGTTATGAAGATGGCCGTCCTAAAGTTTCTGATGCAATTTTACAACGATTAAAAAAAGTAGCTATGGAGGAAGCATGGGGCTACTTACGGGGCCATGGCTACGAGAACCAATACGAGGGTAACTGGAAAATCCTCAATCCCGACAGTGCCATGACGGGCCGTGTAGTAACGGCTCAATATGTGCCGGAAAGGCCAGACCTAAGAAAGGTAATAAGAACAGAAGGCCTCGCCGAAGGAAGAGATTCATCAGGCGGAACAAATTCCTGGCCTATTGAT
This sequence comes from Hanamia sp., assembly GCA_035693085.1. Classification (GTDB taxonomy): domain Bacteria; phylum Bacteroidota; class Bacteroidia; order Chitinophagales; family Chitinophagaceae; genus Ginsengibacter. Next base: position 2,934 of record DASSHD010000004.1, read on the forward strand.
ATTTTAAAACCGGGCGATGTGTATGTAGCAGACGGATACGGCAGGATCATTGATGGAACATTAATTGGATCTAATTTGGGTAATGCTATTTATGCAAATTCTAAGAATGGCGTTATATTCGACGCGGGTGTTAGAGATGAAGGCGGGTTAAGTGAAATTAAAGGTTTTAATGCGTGGACGAGAGGGCAGGATCCATCTTATCTTCAACAGGAAATGCTTATTTCAATCAATACCCCCATCCGTATTGGCAGAGCCATCGTCTTACCTGGTGACGTAGTACTGGCAAATAGATACGGAACTATTTTCATCCCTGCTTATCTGGTGAATGATCTGGTACTCTCTGGTGAAGTTACACACTTGCGGGATGAATTTGGGTTTCAGCGATTACATGAAAAAAAATATACTGCCGGAGAGATTGACAGTAAATGGAGCGAGGCTATTCAGCAGGATTTTTCAAATTGGATTAAGAACTATCCCGATGATAAGTTGCCCATGACCAGGAAAGAATTAAATGATTATTTGACGGCTCAAAAAGCACGCAAGTAAGAAAACACAAGCCTCAAGAAAAATAAAGAGGTATAGAAAGAAATTAAAGCCATGAGGAAGATTCATTATTTTGTCTTTTTAGTCTTATGTGGCCTGGCATTTAGCTTTACTTTCTTACAAAAGTTTCCTGAGGCAAAAATTACAAATGGTATAATTCATGCCAGGATTTATCTTCCGGATGCAGATAGCGGATATTATCGTTCTACAAGATTTGATTGGTCTGGTGTGATACCGGATATTGAATATAAAGGTCATACTTTTTGTGGCCAATGGTTCGATAAATATGACCCTACGATTAATGATGCCATTATGGGACCTGTGGAGTCATTTGCTCCTTTAGGTTATGATGAAGCTAAAGCAGATGGCGGCTTTGCGCAGATAGGTGTAGGGTTGCTTGGCAGGCCTGATAACAAGATTTATTCGCCATTTCGATATTATAAAATACTAAATACCGGAACGTGGAGTATAAAAAAGGAACCAGAAGAGGTTGATTTTTTTCAAAAGCTGGATAAGGGCAATTACACTTATGAATACAAAAAGACAGTACAGCTGATAAAAGGAAAGCCTGAAATAGATTTAATACATACCCTAAAAAATACAGGACATCGTGTAATTGAAACGGAAGTATATGATCATAATCTTTTTGTTATTGACAGCCAATCCATAGGTCCGGATTGTGTTATTAAGTTCCCCTTCAATATACGGGTAGAAAAGCAGGGAAGTCGGGGAATAGACAGTGTTACGAAAATTGAAAACAAGATGATTACATTTCCAAAGCGGGTGAAAAACCGAGAGCAGGCATACGCTGTTTTGTACGGTTATGGTAATAAGGCAAATGACTATGATATAAAGATTGAAAATCGAAAAACAGGTGCTGGAGTTAGAATAACTTGCAATCGTCCTTTGTCAAAATTAGTATTCTGGGCATCTCAAACTACCTATTGCCCCGAACCATATATACACGTCAAAATTAAACCGGGTGAGGCCTTTAGCTGGAAAATAAAATACTTATTTTATGTACATTGATATATTGGAAATATTTAAGAAACAAAAGATTTCAAATGAAAAATAAATGGAGCTTGATTGGGTGGAGCTTTTTGTTGTTGGGTAGCTGTGCAAATCCTAATAAGGATAAAACAACCGTTTCAATGCAAACGGGAAATAACTGGCCGGTTTATGGAGGAAACAAAGCTGGCAATCGTTATTCACCATTGACACAAATCAATCGCAATAATGTAAATAATCTTAAAATAGTATGGGAATATAATTCTGCTGACAGGGAAGATTCCAACGCTAATCGTTTTGGCAGCATAGGTCAGTTGGAGTGCCAGCCTGTTGTAGTGGATGGCGTGCTCTATGGAACAACACCAGGGCTGGATTTATTTGCATTAAATGCAACAACAGGGAAACAATTGTGGAAATTTAAAATTTCCAGGGAACGGCAAAGATTTAATAATAACCGCGGAGTAGTATATTGGCAAAATGCTAATGATAAACGTATTTTATATACAGCCGGCTCCTATCTCTATGCAGTAAATGCGCTGACAGGCAAATCTATTTCGGATTTTGGCGAGGATGGAAAAGTAGATCTGCATGAAGGATTAAGTACTGGCTTCGATGTAAGTAATCTTTCGGTAACGGCTACTTCACCTGGAATTGTTTATAAAAATGTGCTTGTATTAGGCTCCAGTGTTACAGAAGCCGGCGATTCAGCACCTGGCTATGTACGAGGCTTTGATATCATTTCTGGTAAGCTGTTGTGGACATTTCATACTATACCTTTACCTGGAGAGTTTGGTTATAATACCTGGCCCGAAAATGCCTATGAAAAGTTTGGTGGGGCTAATAATTGGAGCGGTATGGTACTGGATGAAAAAAGAGGAGTAGTTTATTTTGGCACCGGTTCCCCCTCTTCCGATTTTTATGGCGGAGACCGTAAAGGAAAGAATTTATTTGCTAATTGTATTATAGCCCTTGATGCCACAACAGGCAAAATGAAATGGTATTATCAAACTATTCATCATGATCTTTGGGACAGAGATATTTCCTGCCAGCCTAATCTCATTACTATAAATCATAATGGGGAAAAGACAGATGTAGTGGTACAAGCCACTAAAGACGGATTGGTATATGTTTTAGACCGGGATAAAGGCACTTCCATATTCCCCGTGGAAGAACGGGCAGTTCCTACAGGCAATCATCTGCCAGGTGAAAGCCCATGGCCTACCCAGAAATTTCCATTAGAGCCGTTGCCTTTCTCCAATCAGCAATTTACCGATTCGGATATTACCAATATTTTTCCTGAAGCGCATGATTATGTAAAGCAGCTAATAAAGAACTATGCCTATGGGACGAAGTTTATTCCACCAGATACATCGGGCATCTTACTCTTTGGCTATAGTGGTGGAGCAGAATGGGGAGGTAATGCTATTGATCCGGATGGTATTTTGTATCAAAATGCCAATCATGATCTATGGCTGCTTCAAATGATATCTTCTACAGAAATGGAAAAGAAGATAAATGCAGCTTCATCAGGCCATGATCTTTATACCATCAATTGTTCAACTTGTCATGGCCAGGATAGGAAAGGAAGCAGTGAATTCCCAAGCCTTTTAAATATAGACAAACAGCTAAGTGGTCAGCAGGTTGACAATATCCTGAAGGAGGGCCGGGGACGGATGCCATCTTTTTCACAGCTTTCCAAATCTCAGCGCGATAAGATCATCAGCTTCTTATTTGGAGATAAATCCGGCAATATAATAGCAACAGCGCCAGGTGAAGGAAGAGGATCAGGTGAAACAGCAGTTAGAAAGGTTTTGCCTTACTACCCGCCTTATGTTGCTAAAAAATGGAAGATAGTTACTGATCAGAATGGTTATTCGGCAGTTAAGCCACCATGGGGAACATTAAGCGCTATTGATCTGAATACTGGCAAATATCTATGGAATGTGCCACTGGGAGAATATCCGGAACTTACTAAAAAAGGTATCCCGGTAACTGGAACGACCAACTATGGAGGACCTGTTGTTACGGCAAGCGGCCTTGTTTTTATAGCAGCTACAATGGACAAACAAATTCGGGCTTTTGATAAAAAAACGGGCAAAGTGGTATGGGAGCATCCATTACCGTTTGGTGGCTTTGCTACGCCCGTAACTTATGAAGTAAACGGCAGACAATATATAGCAATCGCCTGTGGGGGAGGAAGAGGAGGCAAAACAGGAAGCGTATATGTTGCCTTTGCACTTCCCTGAAGTCTTGCTCCAATTTCCTCAACAGTCGCAGTCTCCCGATCTGCGACTGCTCATTACTGGCCTTTTACAATAATTGCTTAGAAGCTGTTTAAAATTAGTTTTTTTGAATAACCATTAACCTATTTCTTGCCACGAATGCCACAAATAGACACGAATTATTCGTGATAATTGGTGTAATTCATGGCTTAAAAGGAGTGCCATAAGGCGCTATACAAAATCTCTGGAATCATTTTTAAACAGCTTCCTATCTTCAATCCTACATACAAAGACATTCCAAACCAACTTTCATGTCCATCAATCCGCTTAAAAATGAATGGGCAAACAGGGATATTACATTCCATTTGTTCCTTACAATTTGCTCAATAACACTACGGTTGTAATAAATTTTTCCACGCAAACGCCCAAAGGGCAACACTTCCGCTTTGCGCCAGTTGTAAAGTGTCAGGGTACTTACATAAAATTCCTCCACCACTTTATAAGTAGGCAGCCACCTGGAAAATATATTTTCTGTGGGGGAAATCATCATTAAAGGCTACTGTACTTTTTTTGCAGTTTTCGTTTCGTTGGTTTTTGCTTTTTTCATTTTTCAATTTTTTTAATGGTTAATAAATACTATGTCTATGGAAACCAAACACGCGATTTCCCGGGTAATAACCTTTTATTTCATTGTTTATTGTATTCAGTTAGCGCGTATGAAGGATTAATGATTCTTCCGCTTCATTACTTATCCATCTTTTGATTTTTGAAGGCATGGATAATTCAATGAAAAAGGCTTTCCCAAACAAGACCCGAACAAGACCCGAAGGAGACCCGAACAAAACCCGAACAAGACCCGAACAAAATATTTCTGAAATACTGCCGAAAAAGACGGGCAATTAGTAGCAATGGAAGAAGTGGGAAAGAGTAAAAACAAAAGGCAATGGGAGGAACTTTCAGTCAATCTCAGGCAACACCCGGCAAATATTTTTTAACTATACCAAAATAGACAATCGCGCTGTTTAAGGGATTGTAATTGTAACACAAAAAAATAAATAAGCACAGTTGCAATAACCCCTTTTTTTATGAACTACAACCTGCGCAACGCCATAAGTGGTGTGTATCTGGCGTTTGTAATTGACTACAGCCTGGCGCTCATCAGCCGCGGTGGCAGCGGCAGGAATTGTAAATTTTACATGGGTAAACAATGCAGATACCGGCAAGACAAAGGACAATGACCAGTCTATCCTGGTAGCCTGCTGCGCAGATATGCAGTAATGCATATTTACAGACGCCGGCCCCGATCGTAGTACAGGAGCAGGTAGTTTAGACTTGTCAGCCTTTTCACAGGTAAGCAGGTACAAACCTGGGTGGGTTTCATCTCCAATGACGATAGAGAGGCCGCTACCAGTGTTTTTACAGGCCAACTGCTTATAACTTAATTGCGGATAAGCATGATTGTTAAGTTAGAGAGCTGCTTTTACAGGCAGCTTTTTTGGTGATTATACTTCAAAAGGAGTAAATTAGTGAGTTTTTTAGGAGAGGGACAGAACGCTATCAGCGGTCTGAACCATCGGATTTAACAATCGTTCAGGCCGCAAAAGAAAGCGACCCGGCCGTATAAAACCATTCATTTCTATACAACTCAATTTTTGCATATTGGAAATCAATGCTTTAAAATTGAGTTGTTAAAACAGGAAACACAATCTGAGACTGTATAGTACTGTTTTGTTCCTCGTAGAAAGGTAGAATAAAAAAAAAGATTTTTTTCTCTTTGATCTTTTTCACTTAGCTTTGGTTGTGCTTTAACTTCGTCTTAACTATCTGACATTGGCTTCCGAAAATTCATATAACGAGCAGGAATTAATTCAACTTATAACACAAGGTGATGAACAGGCTTTTACTAAATTGTTTGATCATTATAGGAACAAAATCTATGGTGTTGCTTTAAAACTAACACATTCAACCACTGTTGCCGAAGAAATTACAGAGGATGTTTTCTTAAAGATTTGGTTAAGACGAAGTGCTTTAAATGAAATAGAAAATTTCAATGCCTATCTTTTTACTATTGCAAGAAATGAGACTTATAAAATATTAAAACAGATAGCTAAAAAATACAAAATAGTTTTACTTGCAGAAAATTATGAAGCGATTTCTCATGAAAATTCAGAAGATAGTCTCATTGCCAAAGAATATAATTCATTGTTAGAAAAGGCTATTGACAAGTTGCCTCACCAGCAAAAGCAAGTATTCCAATTAATAAGGCAGGAACAATTAAAACGCAACGAAGTAGCCGAGATACTCCACATACAACCAGAAACTGTTAAGTTTCATCTTGCCCAGGCAATGAAAAATATCCGTGCTTTCTGCATGCTCCATTTGAATCTTTTTATTGGATTAATCATCTATCTTTCATTCATTTTCTAAAAATGGAAAAATAAATTTCCGGATTCACCCACCCATAGATTTAGAAAAAGCACTCTTACTTAAAAGAAAGTAGTTTAAAATTATTTTCCATCTTAATCAAGTTTATGTCAGAGACACGTTTAGAATATTTGTTTGATTGTTATGTTTATGAAAAATGCTCTCCTGGCGAGGAGAAAGAATTAATGGAATTACTTGCGAATTCTGAAAACGAGCATCTGGTAAAAGAACTTTTAGAAAAGTTTATCGAAAATACAGGGTCAGAAATTCAGATGCCGGAGCAGGCTGCAGTTTCTGTATTACAAAATATTTTGCAAAAAGATAAAGCTAAAGTGGTATCTCTCAAAAGTAGAAAAACGATTTTAAGGTCATGGATGCGGATGACCGCTGCTGCTGTAATGATTTTATTTATTTCAGGAATTTCTTACTTGATTTTTACTAAAGAAAATAAAGAAAAGATAGCAGCATCCTTTGTTCCATCCCAAAAAACTCCGACAATTTTACCAGGCGGAAATCATGCGATACTTACAATGGCTGATGGGACTAAAATAATATTGGATAGTATTCAAAATGGAAAAATTAAACTCAGAAACGCTTCGATAAATAAGCAGAATGGTTTATTGGTTTATGATGTATCATCGTCATCAAAAGCGGGTGTGTCTGTAACCTATAATACACTTACAACGCCGCGTGGTGGACAGTACCAGGTTGTATTGCCTGATGGAAGCAAGATTTGGCTGAATGCTTCATCCTCACTGCATTTTCCTACTGCTTTTGTAGGTAAGAACCGGGAAGTTGAATTGACGGGTGAAGCTTATTTTGAAGTCACCAAAAATAAACAAAAGCCATTTCATGTAAAAGCGAGTGGGATGCAGGTTGAGGTATTAGGCACTCATTTTGATGTAAATGCATATTCTGATGAAGATGATATAAGAACTACTCTTTTGGAAGGTAGTGTAAAAATAAAAAGAGGCGGCGTATCCGGTTTATTGAAACCCGGACAGCAGGGAATATTAGAAAAGAATGATAATAATATAAAAATAAAAAATGCAGACGTAAATCAAGTAATGGCATGGAAAAATGGATTATTCCAATTTGATGGTGACGGTATTAAAACTATTATGCGCGAAGTTAGCCGGTGGTATAATGTAGATATAGTTTATTCAGGTAAAGTGCCTGTAAGAAGTTTTGAAGGAAAAATAAGCAGGGACGCACAGTTATCAGACGTATTGAAAATCCTTGAATTAAGTAATGTAAAATTTAATGTAATGGGCAGGAAGATTATTGTAGAATAAACCAATTTACCAATACGCAAATTTGAAAATTAGCAAATGAAGCAGTAAACAAATACCCACCTGACCAGCCATTCGGGCAGGAATAACCGGGATTTTAATTTTAGTTGAACCATTGTTTGAAAGGGATGGGAGCAATAAACTTATTAACTAATAAACCATGTAGTCTCGTAGCAATTTAAAAATAAAAAAAGTCAGCAATGTTCGAAGCATCGCTGACCTAAGGCTAAAAACTGTCGTTGAAACAAATTTATAACCAAAAATCAAAACTATGATTTTATCTGTAGGTTACCAAAATAAAAATGGAACCCAATCATTAAAAGCCAAAACATGGATAATTATGAAATTAACAATTGCCTTATTGTTATTTTTTACTTTCCAGGTTAGTGCAAAAAGCGATGCCCAAAAAATTACAATCGTAAAAAATAATATTCATTTATCGGAAGTCTTTCGGGATATTGAAAGACAAACGGGATACTTATTTTTTTATGATAAAGCCCTGATTAAAAATACGGAACCGATAGATGTTTCTATTAAAGATGCAACACTTGAGCAGGCTTTATCCACTTGCTTGAAAGGCCAGCAGCTTACTTATACAATTGTAAGGAATACGATTGTTATTCAGGAAAAAAAGTTTTTTAAGGAGGTAGTTACCTCACCAGTTACTCATCTTCCGGATAATGTTATCCGAGGGAAAATTACTGATGGAAATGGCCAGCCTCTTCCAGGAGTAAGTATTAATTTGAAGGGGACCAAAGTAGGTACCACCTCTGATGCGCAAGGGAACTATGTTATTAATATTCCTGAAGGAAACGGTATTTTGGTATTTACCAACATTGGGTTTAATTCACAGGAAATTGAAGTGAGCGGACGTAGTACGATAGATGTAAAGTTATTATCCGCAGGAGCAAAATCACTAAACGAAATAGTAGTTACGGCTCTGGGTATTAAAAGAGAAGTAAAGTCCTTAACTTATTCTGTTCAAAGTATTAACGGTAATAAGTTAGATGAGGCAAAGGATCCTAATCTAATAAATACGCTTCAGGGTAAAGTTGCCGGTGTTACCATTACCAGGGATGCCACTGGTCCAGGTGGTAATGCGCAAGTTATAATACGAGGTAATCGTTCTCTTTCGGGGAATAGTCAGCCTTTATATATAATTGATGGGGTACCTTTGGGTGGTAACATAGGGATGTTAAACCCAGATAACATTGAAAGCATGACTGTGTTGAAAGGTGCCTCTGCTGCTGCTCTTTACGGTAGCCAAGGCCAGAATGGGGCTATAATTATAACAACAAAAAGAGCTAAAGCCGGGAAAATATCTGTTGATTATAACGGAGGGCTTACTTTTGACCGGGCTTCAATATTACCTGAATTACAGTATGAATATGGACAAGGAGATGCGGGTGTTTACAATGCTCATTCTGAACATAGCTGGGGGCCGAAGGCTGAAGGTCAAATGGATACTTTGTGGAACGGGGATGTTGTACCCTTAAGAGGCCAACCAGCTCGTTTAAAGAATTTTTTCAGAACTGCAAATACTATAGATAATTCTATTACTGTAAGTGGTGGTAGTGATAAAATGCAAGCTTATTTTTCTTACGGAAACACTGAAGCACAGGGTATCATGCGCAATAATGATTACTCCAGGCATAATGTAGATCTCAAGATTAATAGTAATATTTCATCAAAACTTACTCTACTCGCAAAGGGGACATATATTTATGAGGAAGTAAATAACCGGGTGGTACCTGGAGAGGGTGGTACATATGCCCTTCCTTCAATATTTCGTTCCCCCACATCTATTCCTGCTGCTGAGATGAAAAAGTATTCATATATCGATGCTTCTGGTAATGAAAGGCAAAGTTACTGGAAACCAGGATCATCTATCTTGTTGAATCCATACTGGGCGCTAAACAGAGTTCTATATTACCAGCAAAGGGACCGGTTTTTGGGATTATTTTCGGCAAAGTATGACTTCACAGACTGGTTAAATATTCAGGCTAGGGGAAGTATAGATAAAACGTTTCAGAATACTAATAATAAAATATATGCAGATAATTATTTTAGTTTGGTTGGCTCTGATTACCATTATGGTAATAGTATAAATCAGTCAACCAATGTGGATGTATTGATTTCAGTTGATCATGGCTTGGCGAAGAACCTTCATTTGACAGGGAATGTCGGTGGGGCTATGCAGCAGGGAAATTATAGAAGCAATAACCAGGCTGCAAATGGCTTAAATAAAGCAAACTTCTTTTTTATGAGTAACGCAAAGAATCCCTTTATAACTGATATTATTGGGAAAAACCCACTTATTTTCTCGTTATATGCTACTGCGTCAATCGACTACAAAAAATATCTCTATTTAGATGTAACAGCTCGTAATGATTGGTCTTCTGCGCTGCCCGAAAGCAACCAATCTTATTTTTATCCTTCTATAGGTCTATCTGCAATAGTATCTGATATGCTGGAATTACCCTCCTGGGTATCATACGGAAAAGTAAGGATCACATTTGCTAATTCGGGTTTTGGGGGTACGGAATACTTGGCTAATAATTATTATTCTGTTGGTGCGGGAGGGGCGATTGGTACCCCTACTATTCAGTCTTTGGGGACATACAAACCTGAATTGACCCATTCATTTGAAACGGGGTTAGATTGGCAGTTCTTTAAGAGCAGGTTAGGTTTTAATCTGACTTATTATAATACAAGAACCGTGAACCAATTATTATTAATAGGAACGCCATCCGCATCATTGTTTAATCAAAAATATATTAATGCCGGTTTGATCACAAACAGTGGAATAGAGCTAGTAATGAATTTTACGCCAATAAAAGGTAAGAATTTTTCGTGGGATGCTACAATAAATTATTCTAAGAATAAGAATAAAGTAGTTCGATTAATACCATCTGTCAAGTATGTTATTCTTCGTAGTGATAGGGAAACGGAGATAAGAGCAGCAGTTGGGGGAAGTTATGGCGATATGTACGTCAAAGAATGGGAAAAAGATTCTTTAGGTAGGCATTTAGTTGACGTTAATGGCTTGCCAATAATATCTGCCGGAAATACTCATTATCTGGGTAATTATAACCCTAATTACATGTTAGGATTCTCTAATACTTTTACTTTTAAAAGATTCTCATTAAGTTTTCTGATTGACTATAGAAATGGGGGTTATGTAATTGCGGGTACTCAGGCTTTATTGGATGCTGACGGACATTCAAAAACATCACTTAAAGGTCGTGAGAACGGTATAGTTCTGGATGGATACACTAAAGATGGAGCTAAAAACACGAAAAATATTAGCGCACAGTCATATTTTGGTGTTATAGGGGATAGATATCCTACTGGGGGTTTATATGCTTATTCTTCTACTAATATGAGGTTACGGGAATTAACATTCGGGTACAGATTCCCCTTAAGTAAAACTCACTTTTTAAAAGATGCAAAGCTATCTGTTGTAGGTAGAAACCTTTTCTTCTTTCAAAGGTCAGCACCTTTTGATCCTGAAATAACAGAAGGTAGTGGTGCTGGAGGTGTAGAATATGGCCAACTCCCTCCTACCCGCAACTACGGATTGAACCTTAAACTTTCCTTTTAAAGATAAAATATTATTATAATAATTATATTTAAATATAAAATTTACGTAATGAAAAATAGAATATTATTACAAGTAAAAATAACTGTATGTTGGGTATTGTTTTTGGCAATTTTTTGGACTGGTTGCACAAAAAAATCTTTTGAGGACAGAAATATAGATCCTACCAGATTAACATCTTTATCTCCAAGTGATGTTAAAAGCCTGTTTCCTTCTGCTGAATATGCCGGGATGAATACAGGCCCTGGAAGTGTGGATTATCAACAGGCTCAAAATTTATTTGCCGATATGTTTTGCCAATATTTTGCAGGGACCCAGACAGCATTCTCTTCGCTTAGGTATGTAATACAGCAATCATGGGTAACTTACCAATGGCGTTCAACATATCTCTATGCTATGCCTGCGTTGGTTAATATTATCAAAGAAACCAAGACTCCCGAAACGATAACTTTAAATGCTATAGCACGGATTTGGAAAGTGTTTGTTCTGCATCGGACAACAGATTATTTCGGTCCAATTCCATATTCAAATATAGGTGTAGCTAGCACGTCAATACCATACGATTCTCAGCAAAGTATATACATGGATTTCTTTAAAGAGCTGAACGAGGCAGCAAACGATCTTAAAAATAATTTGAATGTGCCCTCTTATGGAGTTCAGGATGTAATCTTTAACGGTGATAATGCAAAATGGTTGAAATTTGCTAACACACTACGTTTACGTTTGGCCTTACGTATTTCTGACGTTGAACCTGCCATGGCTCAGCAGGAGGCTGACTCCGCTTTAGCAAACGGGATAATGACCGATTTTAGTGACGATGCGTATTTGGCGGTGTCAGCACCTAACGATTATAATGGTCTTTCCCGGATAGCTTCCTGGAATGAATTTAGGATGAGCGCAAATATGCAGAGTCTTCTAGTTGGATACAATGACCCACGTTTGAGTAAATTTTTTCAACCTGCTGTAAA
>DASSHD010000005.1:0-2411 GCA_035693085.1 Hanamia sp.
ACTCAAGCCATATTCATTACAGGAGTATTAATAATTCAATCATTTTTAATGCGGTTTATATTTTTATTATAGTTATGGAAACGCTGATGACGTTTTGTTGTTTAAAAGGAAGCTGGCTGCTTTTTAAAAATATAAAAAGTAATAGTGCGGTATTTCACGCTTCTAAAAATTGGGCAATAGCAGGAATTTTGATTGGACTCATTGTTTGGTTCTTTGGTTTTGAGGTAATAGGTGGTGAGTGGTTTGAAATGTGGCAAAGCCAGGTTTGGAATGGATTGGGGGCTGCTGAAAGAGTTGTCAGCTTCCTGATTTTAACATTGATTTTATTACATCTTAAAGATGAATGAGTTTACAAAATAATTGAAAATATTATGGAAGTGCACTATCATCCACCTGTACAAAAGAATAAATCAAAAAATACTTTTTGGATTCTCAATGATAAATTTGAATTAGAAAGATGGCAATTGAACTTCAACATAAGAATAAAACGGGAAACGGGTTATCTGTTCATCTACTTTAAAACTTTTGATAAAAAACCAAAACAATGGAATTAGATCATCACCCACAAGTAGAGAAGAAGAATTTCAAAAAATATTTTCTGGAATTTGTAATGATATTTCCTGCAGTAAAGATTAATTGAATAATCAAATGAAGAATATAATTTAAAATGAGTTAAAAAAATAATAGTAAACCAACCCTGACTACCATACAGGCAGGCTACCTGTCAGCAGGCAAACAAATAATGCGAATTCTTGTTTTTAGAATAATCCTGAGTAAAGAATAGAAAATGAAGAAAAGAAACAATCTGTAAAAAAAAATCTGCTCAAAATCATGGAGGAAACCAAACCGATAACCGACCAAACTAAAATTCCTCTCAAACGGGTAATTGGATTAACGACCGCCATTTTACTTGTAGCGGGAAACTTAATAGGCACGGGAGTTTTTAAAAAAATAGTCCCGATGGCACAAACCGGACTGGATGTAAAATATATCATGGGAGCCTGGATTGTGGCAGGCGTTATCACGCTTTTTGGCGCGTTCACCATAGCAGGCCTTTCTAAATTGACAACTGCATCAGGCGGAAGTTATGAATATATGCGTTTGTGCTTCGGCAGTTTCCTTGCTTTTTTAGCAGGATGGGCGGGTTTTATTATCGTAAATAGTGGCTCTCTCGCAGCGATTGGTTTTGTTTTCGCCCAATCTGTCAATGCCATTATTCCGCTTCCAAATCCTTTGTACCGGTTCAAAGATATTTCCATCGGGAATTATGTATTTCCATTTGCCGATTCAGGAATAAAAATGTTGGCAATCGTAACAATTGCACTTTTAACCTGGCTTAATTACCGTGGAATAAAAAAAGGAACTATACTCAATAACATAGTTACCGGCGCAAAAATCCTGGGAATACTTTTACTAATTATTGCAGGATTGTTTATTGCAGGCCCTCACATTAATGAAACACCTGTCCTTCAAACTACTAATAAAAACGCAGCAACTATCAGTATTTTCTTTGCCGCCATGCTCAGCGCTTTTTGGGCTTACGATGGTTTTACTAATGTGGCATTTGTGGCAGGAGAAATCAAAAATCCAAAACGTAATGTGGCCATTGCAGTTATCACCGGTGTAGTCCTTGTTATGATTCTGTACCTGTTGACAAACTATGCCTACATAAAAACATTAGGATTACAACAAATAGCCGGGCTCAGTAAAAATAATATTGCTGCGACAGCAATGGCAGGAAGCATCATGGGCAATACCGGCACACTGCTAATCTCAATTTTAATCATGCTCAGTTCATTCGGAACGCTCAATGTTATAATTATTTTTTATGCACGTCTTTATTTCAGAATGTCGCAGGAAAACTTCTTCTTCAAAAATGCAGCAAAGGTCCACCCTGTCTATAGAACGCCCTATATCGCTTTAATTTATTCAATGGCTTGGGGAATGATATTCGTTATTTCGGGAACTTTCGACAAGCTGACAGATATGACTATCTTTTCAGCTTTCCTTTTTTATGCATTGCTTGCAGTTGGCCTTATCAAAATGAAAAGAAAAGGCGTGATAAAGGAAAAAATTCCTTTCTATCCCCTGGCGCCTGTTATTTTCATTTTGGTTACGATCGGCCTGTTAATATCCACATTCATCAGCCAGCCAAAACTTTCTTTGATAGGTTTGGGATTAATGTTAACAGGTGTGCCTGTTTATTATTTGTTTAAAAGGAATACTAATAAACAGAAGGGAACATTATATCACAAAAATTGAATCAGGTGACTTGCTTATTGCGGGTTAACTTATTTAAATCACATCGATGAAATATAAACCAGGAAGATTTTTCTTGTAAACTTTTTAATTTATAAAACCTCTAATAAACTTTCCTGGTTTTTATATTTTTGTAATAAAAAAAATGCGAT
>DASSHD010000006.1:0-2892 GCA_035693085.1 Hanamia sp.
TTTTGTTTTGAGTCCAGAGTACGGTTTTCCTCTGCTAATTCACTTCGTAGCTTTTCAAGTTCAGACTGGGTTTCAAGGATTTGCTCTTTGGTAAATTCGTTATGTTGTTTCAGTTGTTCAAGCGTTTGCTCCTTTTCCCTCAATTCAGTTTCTTTTTGTGTCTTTTCTTCTTCAAACTTGTCAAGCGATTCTGTTCTTTGAATTTGTTCTTCTTCAATTTGTGCAATGGATCGTTGTAGATTCTGGATAGAAGTATCGGCAACTGCTACTTTTTTCTCGGCATCGAAATGATTACGCTGTAATTGCATCTGTACCTGTCGCAAAGTATCCACATTGCTTCTCTTCTCATCAAAAATGGCTCTTTTTTCTTCTACGTCTTTCTTCAGCGATTCTAATTGTTCTTTCTGATCCAGCAATTTTATTTCTTCGTCATCTATTTGTTGTTTGGTAAATTGAATGCTATCTTCAATTCCTTTTAACTGCCCTTCTGCATTGAGTAAAAAATCTTTTAAACTGCTTTCTCTTTCTGTAAGATATTGCAAACGTTGTGCGCTTAAGTTTTTCTTATTTTCTTTTTCGCGTACAATATTATTTAATTCGTTGAATGCGTGCTGCTGCTGCTGAAGCGCTTTCTCTTTTTCGATAAAGCCAACCTTTTCTTTTTCGATTGCCGCTTCTTCAGTGGCAATCAGGGCTTCCAATTCCACTTTTTTATCTATTTCGGATTTTTGTTGCTCGTTTAAATCCTTATAAGTAATATTAAATCCTTCGAGTGCGGCTTTTGTGAGCTCTATACTTAGCTCACGGTATTCTTTTTTTATTTCATAATATTTTTCTGCTTTTTTTGCCTGGCTTTCTAAAGTTTTTAATTGATTATTTATTTCAAATAAAAGATCTTCAATACGTGCCAGGTCCTGCTCAGTGGCATCCAATTTTAATTTTGCTTCCCGTTTTCTTGTTTTGTAGATGGAAATCCCTGCGGCCTGCTCCAGCATTCGGCGACGGCTGTTTTCTTTGTCCTTAATAATATCATCCACCATCCCTAACTCAATGATCGCGTAGCTGTCGGTACTTACACCGGTGTCCATAAATAAATTATGAATATCTTTCAGGCGACAGGTTACATCGTTCAGACGATATTCGCTCTCGCCGTTTTTATAATATTTTCTGGTAACCGTTACCGTGCTAAACTCTGTCGGGAGCAAATTCCTGGTATTTTCAAACGTAAGGCTCACTTCAGCAAGCCCGCTGGCGCCTCTGTTTTTTGAGCCATTGAAAACGAGGCTTTCTAAATTCTCGCTACGCAACTGGCTGATTTTTTGTTCACCGATTACCCAGCGAATACTGTCAACAATATTACTTTTACCGCATCCGTTCGGGCCTATTACTCCTGTAATTCCCTGGTCGAAGTTGACTATTGTTTTATCAGCAAAACTTTTAAATCCTTTGATTTCTAAACTCTTTAATCTCACTGTTTCTTATTTAATTTTATAGGGTTGAAGGCACGCTTCTACAAGCAGGCAAATATATTGGTTCTATAAGAAAGAAACTCCTGACAATACCCTAAAATATTTATACTTATTCACACATTTTTCACAACCATATTAATTTTTTACATTTTATTGAAACTATTTTTTCGATCATGAATGTTGTTGTTAAAAAAATAAAATCATAAAATCTTACATTTGCATTTTATTGCCCGATAGTATAACGGTAGTACAGCAGATTCTGATTCTGCTTGTCTTGGTTCGAATCCAGGTCGGGTAACAAGGGGTGTTACTCAGGTAACACTTTTTGATAAATATAAATGACTCCGTAGCTCAGTTGGTAGAGCAACAGACTCTTAATCTGTGGGTCCAGAGTTCGAGCCTCTGCGGGGTCACTAAAATTTGAAAGCCTTCAAAATTAATTATTTTGGAGGCCTTTTTTATTTAAATACTTTTCCAGTATAAGAATTTATAATTTCACAAGTCTTTTTGCTTTTAAACTCTCACCAGTAAACAAATAAATAACCCGGAATTCTATTCTATATTTACCATACAATTTAGTAAGCGCTTAAGATACTATAACCAATAATCCCCAGCACAATCAGTGATATTATTACATATAAATAATCTTTTTCAAAAAGAAATGCAATTACAGAAAAGATAACCCTGGAAACAGGAGTAGCAATCAACAAAAGAATGCCCATCTGAATAATGGATAAACTATCGAAATGAATAAACCCATTAAAGATCTGTTTAAAAGAACGCAGGCCGGAAGGCTCACCCCTGAATGTATGGAATTGTGGTTTTGTAAATCCATATTGAGACAAATAATATACCCCTCCAAAAAGAATTAAAGCCCCTGAGATAATAACACCTGTAATGAGTAAAGTTCCCATTACATACTCTATATCATAATCCGATATCTTATTTTTTGCTTTCATATTTTTCCTGTAAATCCATTATAAATCATTTGTATGGCCAGAAAAGTGATCACAATTGCAAATATTACTCTTAACCATTTTGTTTGTGCATTTACAAGAATTTTAGATCCTGTAAATGCTCCACATATTACACCTAACACTACAGGCATGGAAAGACCGGGATTAATATAGCCTCGCTGTAAATATATGCCTGCACTTGCTGCAGCCGTTACTCCGATCATAAAATTGCTTGTAGTAGTAGAAACTTTAAATGGCAATTTCATAAAATGATCCATGGCGATAACCTTTAAAGCACCGGAACCAATTCCTAACAATCCGGAAATAATCCCAGCTATTATCATCATAAAAAAACCTGCCGGAACATGTTGGATATTATATTTAATTTCACCTTCCGGGGTAGGATATGAACTATTCATTTTTAATATTTGAGACAATTTTCCCGGACTTGCGAGAACCACTACCTC
>DASSHD010000007.1:0-10078 GCA_035693085.1 Hanamia sp.
TACGAACCTCTGAATTTAAATTCCGAAATAGCATTGCCAAGAGAAGTTCCCTTCCAGAATTTTTCTTCTGAAACTCGCCATGCTGCTGAAGCAGAAGGAAGCAATACAGAACGATTTCCTGCGGGAAATTTTGAAGATCCGTCAACACGTGTATTGATTTCAAGAATATATTTCTTCTCGAAATCATAATTTAATCTTGCAAAAACGCCTTGGACTGCCCAACTCGAAACATTTTGGCTAACCGTTGGAAGACCTGTAGCAAGGCTAAGATTGGGTTGATCGTTGATAACAAGATTTTGCCTTTGTGCCGAAAAGTAATTAATGAATTTCTGTTCCTGGTTAAAACCAACAAGCAATTTTAAATTATTACTGCCACCAAGAGTTTTGCTGTAATCCGCATAAGCATTAAATGCGTAATAATAATCGTTTTCATTGGTTAACTGATCCAAATTAGGATTTGTCCACGGATAAATATTAAACTTACCGTCAGCATGATATTCTCTAAACAGCTTTGAATTAAATTCAGTATTTTTAGAATAAGGATTGAAAGTGTAATTAACAGTAACGTTCATATCTCTAATAGGTTTAATTAATGCTTCACCTGTAAGCCATAGATCATTCACTTTAGCTCCTGAAGAACCGCCTAATGCTCCCACAGCAAATGGATTAGTAAAACTCCCTTGTCCGGCATAATTCCCATCAGGATGCCGCACAGGCATTAAAGGACGTAGATCATTCTTGAGTTCTCCGGAATAAGCGCTAATGCCCGAATTGCCACCGGTTCCACCTGAAGGATGATCTTCCTTGCTGTATGTGTACCTTATTTTGCCAGAAAAAGTTAACCAGCTTAGAACATCTGAACTAGCGGATAAATTAAAATTCTGTCGTTGGTATTTATCATTATATGCTGCTAAAAAACCTCCCTGGCTAAGTATTCCATACGACATGTAATAGGAAATGTTTTTCCCTCCCCCGCTTAATGACAGGTTATTCTGCTGAAGATAACCATTTTTGTAAAGAGTGGATGCCCAATCTGTATTACCTACATATTGATAAAATCCATTATCAATAGCAGGATCATATAACACCGAAGGGTTATTCTTTGGGTCATTAAAATGAGCGGTAACTCCATTTCTTATACGTTGCGAAAAATAAGCCCCCGAGCCTGCATTTATACTAGCGCTGTCCATATAATTAATATAGTCCATTGAGTTCATGTACTTCGGCAGCAAGGTGAGCTGATTAGATGCTACAGAACTACTTAAATTTAAATGAGGCTTTTGATTTTTTTTGCCATTTTTGGTAGTAATCAATACCACGCCGTATGCAGCTCTGCCTCCGTAAATTGCAGAAGCTGCAGCATCCTTTAATACGGTAACAGTAGCCACATCATTGGGGTTAATAAGATTTGGGTCTTCCACCACACCGTCTATTAGAATAAGTGGCCCGCCACCATTTAAGGAAGTAAGCCCTCTTACATTAAAATTAGTGCCTTGACCGGGAGCACCCCCTTGTGAAGTAATTTGTAGATTAGGAATAACCCCTTGCAGGCCTGCTCCAAGGTTAGTAAGAGGTCTGCTTTCCAAAACTTGCCCGGAAACCTGACTCACCGCACCGGACAGGTTCACCTTCTTCTGTGTACCATAACCGACAACGACAACATCGGTCAATTGATTAGCACCCTCTACAAGTGCCACATTGACAACATTTCGTTTACTCACATTGATAGTTTGAGGAATGTATCCTACCGAACTAAACGTAAGACTCCCGTTTTCATCTACCGATATACTATATTCCCCTTTGTCATTAGTTGTCGTTCCAATTCCGGTTCCGGCGGTAACGCTCACATTCGGCAAGGGATTCCCTTTACCATCCGTAACTGTACCCTTTACAATTATTTTATCAGCATAATAAGCAGCGGAGTATTTTATACCTACGAGGTTATTCCCCATCACAGTATAAACTAAATCAGTATTGGCTAACATTTGCTTCAGCAAATCCTTTACCGGTATATCTTTTGCTTTTATCGTAACCTTTAGCTTATCAGATAATACATCATTGCTAAATACAAAACGGTAGCTGCTTTCACGCTCTACCACCTTTAAGGCTTTAGATAAGTTAGTGTGGTTAAAATCAACACTCACCGTTTCCTGCGAATAGGTTTTAGCTGAAACCTGCAGTGCAGTAATTAAAATAAGTAACGCTGTGAATTTCATAATCAGGAGAGTTTTTAGCCACCTTTTTCTTAAATGGGGGCTAATAAAAGGAGCAGTTTTTTTCATACTTTTGTTTTGCTTTTTAAATGTTAGAAATATGTGCAGGCAATTTTATTACCTGTTATGTTTTTTTAACCCTGGGGAGAACCGGCCGCAATCCGTTTCTCCCTTTTATTTTGAAATAGTTATTTCATCGCCATTAATCGAATAATTAAAATGATAAGCATACTGTAATGCTTTCAGAGCCTCCTCAATATTTTCTTTTTCAAATGTTGCTGTGAACGTGTATTTGCTCACCTCAGCATCTTTAAAATTTATCTTTACATCGTACCATCTTTCCAATTTATCTTTCATATCTGCAAAGTTTTCATTTACAATCTCCAACCTGTTTTGCGACCAGGCAGTTTCAATCACTGCACTGTCTTTTTGATCATAAGAAAGCGGAAGCAATGCAATTTGCGCATTTGGCAGATGCGCCGATGTTTCTTTTGTTTTTTCCGAAGGCTGATCATTATTAACAACTACTTTTTGATTAGGTAATAAAGATATTTTTCGCCTGCTGTTGATCATTTGTATTTCTACTTTTCCTCTTATCAAGGAAGTTTCGCTTTGTTTATCGCCAGGATAGTTTTTTACATTAAACACAGTGCCCAAATCTTTTACATCATATTTATCTGTGTGCACTACAAAAGGAAGCGATTCATTATGAATTACATCAAATAATGCTTCACCGCTTAAATATACATTGCGATTACTTTTTCCAAATCCCTTATCAACACGGAGTTCTGATGCGACATTCAACCATATTTTGGTGCTATCAGAAAGTACAATCATCTTCCTTTCGCCATTGGCAGTTTTATAAAAATCAATGTTTCCGGGTATTTTGCCAGCGGTTGTTTGCTTAATCGTATTATTAGTTGAGTTATTTGATATATTGATTATTCTCTTTGAAATCAGAATAAGCAAAAAGACAGCAGCGGCCGCCGCACCATAACGGAAAATATTTTTGATGGCGAATATTTTTGAATGTGTTCTGTTTTTTTCTCCGGTAAGATTTGGGGCTATTTTATTTCCGGCAAACTTTTGCTTCAGCATTACATGAAGCCCCAGCACTATTTGTTTTGCTTCTTCTATCTTTTCTTTTTGAGAAGGATAATCCCGGATGAATTGCTCCCAATGCAAAATATCTGCTTCGTTTTTTTGAAAGCAGTAATTACAAAAAGAGTTGTCAATGATAAGTTCTTCTATCGAAAGAAAGTCTTGCATACAAGCAGCATTTATTATATAGACGGAAACGCAGCAAATATTTACCAACCTTTTTTAAACTATTTCGAAAAATAAAAGTGGGACGTTTATATCTATCAGCAAATCAACAAAAAAGAAGAATTTTCATTTAAGCAAAAAACGCAGATAACTTGTTGATATAAATTTGATATTATTAAACGACGGTAGCAATTACAAAACCTAAACAGGAAATCAACGCGGCAATCTGAATACCGGGCGCGGTACGATTTAGCTCTTCACGGAGTAACCTGACGCCCTCGAACAGGTTGTTATAAACCGATCTTTTGGTAAGCCCGGTTTGCAGCGCAATTTCTTCTGTGGTTAGCCCTTTGTAAAATTTCAGGTCAATAACTTTGAGGCAACGTGCAGGAAGCTTTTTATAGGCATTTTTTAATGAATTGACCAATTCTTTATTAGATTCTATTTGCTCAAGCGTTTCCTGGATAGATGGCTCCGCATAATTTTCATGAATATCTGTTACAACTTCCAGCCGGCTTTTGTTCGACTTCCTGTAATGATCCACCAGCTTTCTTCTGAATGCTGTAGATAAATAGGCCTGGGGATTATTAATGGTTGCAGGATCAATTTTTTTCTCTAATAAATCCAAAAAAAACTGGTTAATGAAATCACGCACCTCATCCTGCTGATAGCCAAATTTCAATCCAATGTTCATAAAATTGTATTGAAAAGTTTGGTACCATTTATCCAACCGTTGAGACACAACTATATTTGGAACAGCATCCATTGTTAGTTATTAAAATGATTTATTCCCAAAGGTAAAGACAATATTTTAGTCTTTTTCGCTGCAACAATGCGATCAAGTCGTGCAATCGGTTGTGTACAAAAAAAAGGTAAAATAATAGAAGCATAGGGTAAAAGAGGTGCATTCAATTTGTCGCAGTTAAGGATGAGAGTGGGCGGTGAGGATCCATTCTTCCTGTTTATTTTTATAAAATTCTATTTCCTTTTATTCAACCACCATTTATGTCCATTTTCGGGTACGCTTACCTGTAATATCATATTTTTATTTTCATGCAACGGGTAAGGTTGGATATATAATCTACCATTTCGAGCTTCGAATTTATAAATTGCTTTAAAACGATTTTCGTTTTTTCTTGCACTGGCGTCACTAAAATCTGAATGATTTCTTTGCCCTCAGGATAATTCGGATTTTCTGCGGAAGAAAGATAATTGCAGTGCGATATTTTTAAGTGATAGTTTGAAAAATGTATCCAATCGCTTGTCCGGATATCATTACTATTTGATACTGTGATGGATAACTACACCTTCCTCTTTCAACACTTCTCTTATGGCCATTACCAATTGCGTTACATCTTCCGGAAAGATATGCCCGATATTACCAATCCTGAAGGCGCTTGCCTTGCTGAGCTTGCCGGGATAAATAACAAATCCGCGCTGGTTTAATTTTTCATAAAAATTTTCAAAATTGAAATGGGAATCTTCCGGGTATAAAAACGAAGTGATAATATGGCCTTGAATTTTCTTGCTGATATATTCTTTAAAGCCTAATTCTTCCATACCCTTGTCTAATATCTTTTTATTCATTTTATAACGTTGTTCCCTTGCTTTTATCCCTCCTTCTTCTTTTAATTCTTTTAACGCCTGGTAAAACGCCATGATACTTAAAGTGGGTGGTGTAAAACGAAACTGCCCGTTTGCTTCAAGGCCTGCCCATTGTTCGTAAAGATCCAGGCTGAGACTTCTTGCCTGTCCTTTGGCCTTTAGCAATTCTTCTTTTTTGCATATAGCGAATGCAAAACCAGGAACACCTTCGATACATTTGTTGGAAGAAGAAACTAAAAAATCAATACTCATTTCTTTCATATCCATTTCCACGCCACCAAAACTGCTCATTGCATCTACTATAAACACCTTTTGATATTCTTTACAAACAGCGCCAATCTCCGCAACAGGATTGAAAAGACCTGTGGTTGTTTCGCTATGGATGCAAGCGACATGCGTCACGTCCGGATGGGTTTCTAAAAAACTTCGGGTAGCATCGGGCGTCACTATTGTGTCCTCCTCAAAACGAACTACATAATGATTCAACTGATGAATCGCAGCCATCTTTGCAATCCTTTCACCGTAAGCTCCATTGGCAAGAATAAGCAATGTGTCATTTTTACCAACGGCGCTACTAATAACGCTTTCAATCCCAAATGTGCCTGATCCTTGTATTAACACTGATTCGTAACCACCTTCTTTAGAAACCCCGGCGAGCCCTAATAATTCATTTCGGATTTCTCTTACTGCCTGTATAAATTCAAAATCTCTTGAGCCCACATCTTCCATCATCGCTTCCTTTACACTGAAAGAGGTAGAAAGCGGACCCGGAGTAAATAATAATTTTTTCGATTTCATGTTAACTGATTTAATGTTTGGATTGTTTCTATTTCTCTGGTAACAGGCTTTTTTATTCTCATTTTGCGATTAAAAAAGAACAGGCTTAAGGGAAGCAGCACAAGTGATACACCGGAAAGAAGGTAGCTGAACTTTATCATAACATCTGCCCAGCTAATATCAGTAGCCATAAAAAATTCCTTATACAAAAGCAGGCCTACGCTGCCCGTATAGCCAATGGAATCGCAGATATATATGAAAAACCCGGCATTACCCTTTATTTTAAATACACCAAACATTCGTTCAAATAACACAACTTGCACAGGAGTATAAGCCAGGAACATTCCCAAACCAATAAAGAGCATCCAATAAAATGGAGACAATAAATGAAGATGGAATAATAGGGTACTTAAGCCTGTTAGAAGTACGCCCAAGATCATAACCAAATAGGTAACCCTTAATCCTTTAATGTTATTCCGGATCAATGAAAGGCTACTGATGATTGCTAATACAACAACTCCTATAATCAATTCCGTTCGGGAAAACACGGTATCGCTAAATCCTTTGTCTATTTCTGTCCATATTTCTACAGAGAAGTTATCCCTGAAATCGCGTAGCGTAGTCAGCATAGCATAGGCAAGTACCACGCACACCAGTCCAAAGCCGTATTGCCGGAACACCTGCTTTTTATCTTCCCGGCTCATTAAGACACGCTCCGTACGTAGCCGCTTGTCCTCTTCAGTAGGTGCCGGAATTACCGAAAGCATCCATACAAAAAAACAAAACACCGGTAAAAAAATGGCTCCCATAGCAAAAGGCATCCAAAATTCTGATAGGGGATAATAGGAATGAAGGGTAAAATAGATGGTTTTTAAAACACCGGATGCAACAATCAGGCTAAAGCATAAACCAAATGAAAGCATTTCAGTAAAACGCCTTCCTTCCAAAAAACTAAATACAATGCCCCATACCATACCAAGCGGCAAGGCGCTAAAGAACATACAAATAAAATTATAAGGATAAGGTACGACGCCAAAAAAGAATAAAGATATTAATGAAAAAACAATGAGCCCGATAACTAATTTTATTCTTTGTGATGGTTTTAATTCTGAAATAATTTTGATACCTATGAACTTTGAAAGCATATAACCCAACACTTTGAAAACGATTATTACTACTTTGTAATCAAGCCCCCAAAGGTAAAGGCCGCTATAGGTTCCATTGTTGAATGGCTTACGAAAAGCATACATACTAAAGTAGGCGCCGAAGCCCGCAATCATTGCCCATACAATAAAAAAAGTTTTTGATTGTTGGAGTTTCTTAGTAAGCAGGCTCATTTATATGCTAGTTTAATTTTCTTTATTTGTCAACAGACTATTTAAAATGAAATTTATCCGCTCACCTTCTTCGACCTCGCCATAGCGCATTTATCCAGCCAGTCATTTCCAAAGGGATTAATTTTCCCAAAACGTTGAATATCAAAATCAGAAAAATTATAAGGGTTAGCTCTGCCTGCTGCCATTTCTGAAAATGCAAACCCCACTCCGCCAGACACAGATATGCCGGCGCCTACGCATCCTGTGGCAAGTAACAAATTATTGATTCCCGGCGCTTTACCCATAGACAAGTTACCGTCTGGCGAATAGCCCGAAAATCCGGCAATATAGTACTTCAATCCAATATCATAAACCTTTGGAAAAAAACGTCCCAATTTATCAATTACTTCGCCCAGATCTGCGTCGCCCCGATCGGGACTAAAAGAAAAATGACTTATATCCGTAGGAATATCTTTTGGTGATACACTGAAAGAATTTGTTTCGCGGATACCAAACAACAAACTTCCTCCTTCCGGCCTTGCGTATGCCTGGGCATCGGGTAATAAAACCATCGGTGAATTGACAGGAAAAATTGCTGCTTTTTCTGTAATCCAATATTGGCTTCGTACCGGAGCCATTGGCAAACCAATCCCTGCTTGCGCGGCTAATATGGGAGCCCATGCCCCGGCTGCTATAATTACAGTATCGGCAAAAATATTCTCATCAGAGGTACTTACGCCGACCGCATTATTGCCATCCATTATAAGTTCATTCACCTCTGTTCCCTGTCTCATATCCGCACCCTGCATTTTAGCGCAGCGGGCATAAAAGGTTCCTAAAAGATAGGGATCACAATAGGCCTCGTTTGGCATAAAGCCGATCTTAATGGCTTCATCTGTTGTTAACCAGGGCGCCATTTTATGAGCTTCGTTATTTGAAATATATTCAGCAGGTTGTTCAAACTCTTTTGCAATCTCCATTATACCTTCAAGGTCTTTTGTCTTTTGTTCGCTTGCAGCTACATGAAGCATTCCTACCACTCTTATATCAAGCGATTCGCCCAATAGCTTTTCCATTTCTTTTACAGCATGGTAGGTCTCCAGTGCCAGGGGAATATATGATCGTTTGGAACGTATAATGGTCATTAGCGCTGCAGCCCGGCTGGTGGCTGAATTACACAATTCATTTCTTTCCAGGACAATAATTTTCTTCCCCGGATTATTTTTGGTGTAATAATAAGCAATGGCACAGCCAAAGATGCCGCCGCCAATTACTACTACATTTGCTGTTTCTGAAGGAGGCATTTTAATTATAATTTCAAAATAGGAATATGCAATATTTGTTTGTTTACCAGAAAAGTTAATCTTTGGAATAAGCTTCCATTGTCTATTTCATTACACTTTTTACCGGAGCAGCCACAGGATGGTTTGCAGTAAAATGAAAACCTAAAATATTCGCAATAGTTTGTGCAAATTGTTCCTGATAAATTTGTTCCTGTGTTTTTATTTCGCCCGTTGCAGGCGTATCAGGCCCCATTACCATTAAATAAGTTTCATTAGAATGTGGCGTATTGGAACCATGATCCCTCCACTCATCACCGTTGCCACGGCCATGATCCGGAAAAATCATTAAAGTCGTTTGATCTTTGTAAAAAGGATCCTGTTGCAGGTAATTCCAAAGATCTTTTATCATGGCATCAATTTTATGAGCAGCATCTAAATACATGTCGTATTTACCTTCGTGGGCAAAATCATCATTGTCTCCAAAGTCAAGATACATTACCCGGGGATGATTCGCTTTTAAGTAAGCGTTTCCCAAAGAAAATGTATTGGCATCAGGGCGCTCTCCCTGGCCAAAAATATCAGCGGAATAATGCTGCATGGCATTGGCTTCTTTTTGCAATGGAGTAAGATTCGGGCCTTTCACGTCTTCACCGTAAATATTTACCAGCATTCCATTTCTCTTTCGATTTAGTATCCACGCCACTACATCCCATGAAGCAAATGTTACTACTTTGTCTTTATATCCTTTTTGCTTATTAATAAATTCCAGCACATTTTCATTTGGATTATTAATCTTATCGTTTGAATTAATCGCCGGATCATAATAGCCACAAAAAGTTTCACTGCGGCCAGGCTCAGAAAACCAATATTTGTTTTTTACGTTTACCAAATTACCTAAATCACGATTACCATATATTTGACCCTTCTTTTCAATATAGTTCCATACAAAGGGCATTAGTTTTTCTCTACGTTCTTTTTCATTTGTCCCCCAATACTTTTCCATCCGCCACGCTGAATCCTGTGAGTTGTATTTTTTTTCAAATAATAAAGCAGAATCAGCTCCGCGAAAAAGTTCTTTCCACCTGTAGCCATCCATTAAAACAATGATTTCATTTTTAGCCTGCCTGCCGGTAGGCAGGTTTTGTGGTTGCTGCGCATAGCTGCTGCCGGCAATAAGAAGGAGAAATAAAAGAGATTTAATTTTCATGCTAAATGGTTTATTATTTTATTTGTTGAATAGAAATCTATGTTATTTGTTTGTTTACTGTCTCATTGCTCATAACTGATTGCTGATTGCACATTCACCACGGCATTGAAAACGTCTTTACATACGTAAAGCATTTCATCGCTTCAATCACGCCTTCTTTCACTCCCAACCCTGAATCTTTAATACCTCCGAATGGTGAACGTTCAATACGGTAACCAGGTACTTCGTTGATGTTTACTGTCCCCACATTCAATTCTTTCACAAACTTTAAAGCATACTCCATATTATTGGTAACAACGCCGGATGATAAACCATAAGTTGTAGAATTGCTTAATGCGATGGCATCATCTATATCTTTGAAACTCATGATTGGGGCTAATGGCCCAAAGGATTCGTAAACAACCATCTCTG
>DASSHD010000008.1:0-14228 GCA_035693085.1 Hanamia sp.
GAAAACAATGATACAAATGCCAAATCCGCCGACTGCAAGTAATAATTTTTTCCCTTGTTTTCTTTTAGCCGGGAAAATGGTAAGAATGATTACAATTAAAATGGAACCCATATCTGAAGCGCCATTCAAAATGCCAAATCCTTCTGAACCTACTTTTAAAATATCCCTTGCATAAATTGGGATTAATGCAACGGCACCTCCAAATAAAACTGCAAAAAGATCGAGAGATAATGAACTAAACAATTCTTTAGTTTTATAAACAAATCGTAGCCCTTCTTTTACGCTTCCCCATGTACGCACTACGCCTTTTATATTAGATGCAGGTTTGGGTTTTATTTTAAATAAAAAGAAAAAGGCTATTAGAATTAAACAACTTATTGTAATTAATGTATAGTTGATACCGATAATTGCAATTAAGAATCCTCCCGTGGCATGTCCTGTTACTGAAGCAGAAAGCCATGTTCCCTGGCTCCAGGTTGTTGCATTTTGCAAGTCATTTCGTGGAACAATATAAGCGATCAAGGCGCCGAAAACCGGTCCCGTAAATGCACGAAAAATTCCTGTGCAAAAAATTACAAAATAAATACAGATGGCAATCCAATGATTACTCAAATGTTGTGAAGTGTAATGGCCCGATATAAATATTAAAGCAACCACAGCCAGGAAATAGAGGATGATTCCTTTTAATAATAATTTCCTTTTTTCACTCTGGTCAATTATATGGCCGGCGTATAAAGCCAATGAAAGAGCAGGAATCACTTCTGATAAACCGACTAAGCCAATGGCAAAAGGGTCATTGGTGAGAAGATATATCCACCAGCCAATAAGAGTTGCCATCATTCTTAAACCCATAATAAACGCAAATCTTCCTATCAGTAAATTACGGTATTCAATAACTTTTATGGCAGCAAACGGGTCAGTTTTAAGGCGCATCTAATTATTCTGTTTATGGAAGCATTAAATAGTTCTGGCCGTTATCATATTCTTTATCTAATGCATTCAGTACAGCCTGCAAATGTTTTTCATTCCCTAAAAAATCAGCATTGGATGCATCTATGAAAAGAGTTTTTATATTGTGCTGCTTTATGTATTGGGTGTATGTTTCCTGTAAAGAAAAAAGATAATCCGATTCGATAGATTGTTCATAGGGACGGTTTCTTTTTTTGATATTTTCTTTCAATTTAGAAATGGGGGAATGAAGATAGATCAGCAGATCGGGCTGTATCAATTGTGGATTGATGATGTCGAATAATTTCTGATACAATAGAAATTCTTCTTCAGCCAGATTTACTTTAGCGAATAAAAGACATTTGGTAAAAAGATAATCGGATATGGTAATATTGTGAAACAGATCTTTTGTTTGTAACAGATCTTTCAATTGTTTATATCTTTCTGCCATAAAAAAAAGTTCAAGCGGAAAAGCGTACTGCTGCTTATTTTCATAAAACTTTGGCAAAAATGGATTGTCTGCAAATTCTTCCAGGATCAAACGTGCATTTAAATGTTTACTCAATAAATGAGCAAGCGTGGTTTTACCCGCACCTATATTCCCTTCAATAGTGATGAAATTATATTTCATTCTTATTATTCAATAAAAAATTCTCATCAAAAATAACAACTCAATTCTGAATTTGGAGAATTAACAGGGAATTGCTTTTTTATAAATTGTTGATATTATGACGAAGAGGGCAGTAGTGTTGCATTCAGTTTATCTTTAGTTGTGGATAATAATTCGTGAATACTTTTTTTGAAAACAGGGTGAATCATTTCCGGCGCTAATTCATTTAAAGGTATTAAAACAAAACGGCGATTACTTATTTCAGTATGCGGTATAATAAGATTGGGTTCATTTATTATTGCATCATTAAAAAATAAAATATCTATATCAATAATTCTTGCAGCATTTTTAATGGTTCTTATTCTTCCCATTTTTTCTTCAATCTTTAAAATCCTTTGTATTATTTCTTTTGCTGAAAAAGTACTTTTAATAATATGCACCTGGTTATAGAACTGAGGCTGGTTTGTGATTCCCCAGGCATCTGTTTCGTATATTTTTGAGCTTTTAATAATTGCGCCTATTTGTTCTTCAATTAATGATGCAGCAGTTTTCAGATTTTTTTTTCTGTCGCCAATATTGCCTCCGGTGATTAAGAATACTGTATTCATTTTATTGTATAATTAATCTTTTATCAAGTTCTAATAATTCGGAGGTAATAATTTTTACTTTTTTAAAATCGGAATGAAGCGGGTTTAATAAAAAATTATTTTCCCGGGTTACAATAGCAGAAGGCACTTGCATGCAAAGTGATTGGTTCTCATTTAAAAAATCTTCGCCGATTCCTTGTGTGTATTTAAGATCAAATTTCCAGTTGTTTTTTAATTTTTTCAATTGAATCTGATAAACCCCGTTATCCGGAATTTCAAGAGAGGTAAGTGTATAAGATTCAGGTGAGGTTGCTTTCGTAGCCCTGACAAGAATTTCGAGTATAGCCAAAGAAATATATTGAGAAGTATATAAGCCTGCTAATCCCACAGGATTCCAACGACCGCCATTCATTTTTGCACCTGTTCCGGAAATATCATTTGCATATTTACCGGTAGTTAGTCTGAATACTATCATGCTAAAATTCCATGTTCTATTCTTCCCAATTGGGTAAGTACATTATTAATTCCTTCAATACTTGCCAGCGAATGTATGGATAATTGTCCTTCCAGCATATAGGGATTTCCACGAAGCCAAAGATTAAATCTTGCATAACTTCCAAAAACCTCTTTACCACGTTGTAAAACTTTATTTATTTGAAGAATCCTGTCACTCACTCCTGTATTAAATGTGCTATTTTCATGAGCATATCGTTGTAGCGTCCTTTCAGAAATATGAAGAATATCGGACCACTCTTTTTGTGTAAAATCTACTTTTTCAGCAATTTTTTTGAAATCGCTAAAAGTAAAATCTTTAGTTAATTTTGAATATTGGGATAAACCATAAAGCGCCTGAGATTCTTCAGCTATGGTGGGTTTAATATCGTACTCGTAGTTTGTGTTTTTCTTTTTCATAAAATGTCATTTGTCTTACAAATATACGACATTTGTCTCGTATTTTCAATTTTTTTCGAAATTTTATTTTTTCCCTGTTAGTTTTGCCCCTTTGTAATCAGATTCTCTAAGATGAAATCATATAGTCAGGTCAGGGCAATGTTAGCAATTACCAAAGCCAGTTTACACGCTATTTTCAGAAGCCCTTCTGCTGTAGTCTTTGGTTTTGCTTTTCCATTTATTTTTATTTTGGTTTTTGCTTTTATGGGTAACAGTGGGGGCTTTACGACATATAAAATAGCAGTTAATAATAAAGCAGATACTACCAATGAATTATATAAGGCTTTAGAAAATACCCGCGGGGTAAGTATTAAAAAATACAATGATCAAGGTGCGCTTAAAAAAGATTTACAAAGCGGAAAACTTGCAGGAATTATAAATATTCAAAAGAATCCAAAAGGCACCCCACCTTATATATTTTCAATAAAAAGCACGACTGCAAGTAATGATAAATGGCCACAGTTTATAACTCTTGTTCAGAGTGTGATCAATAAAATCAGCAATAAAATATATCCCAATAGGCCGGTATATGCTGATTTTGATTTTAATTTTCCAAGAGATATCACCGTAATACGTAAATACAAATCTATTGATTTTATTCTTCCGGGACAGTTGGGATTTGCATTATTGTCATCCGGAGTTTTTGGGATTGCCTTTATGTTTTTTAGTTTGAGGACCACTTTGGTTTTGAAGAGATTTTTTGCAACACCTATCAGCCGTAGTTTTATCATCCTGGGCGAAATGCTTAGCAGGGTATTATTTCAAATGTTGACTGCTATTGTTATCATTCTGGCAGGATATTATTTCTTTGATTTCACATTGATTTACGGATTTGAAACTTTTATTGAATTACTGGTTTTAAGTTTTATTGGGTTAGTAGTTTTTATGGGAATGGGATTTGTGGTAAGTGGTATTGCAAAAAATGACAACGCTATTCCTCCATTGGCAAATATTGTTACATTACCCCAATTTTTGATTTGTGGAACTTTTTTTCCTATTGATGTATTTCCCAGGTGGCTGCAGTGGTTGGCTCAGGTGTTGCCTCTTACTCACTTAAATAACGCCTTGCGTGACGTAGCCTTCAACGGAAATAATTTGTGGGACGAAAGGTGGGAAATAGCTATTCTATTGTTGTGGGGCATAGTTGTATATGCAGTAGCTATTAAAGTTTTTAAATGGGAATAACATGAAAAACGTACTTAATTTTCTTTTCTTTATAATTACTGTATTTGTAATAATCTTTTTAGTAAGCCTGTTGCTTCCATCAAAAGTTACAGTTACAAAATCTGTTGAAATAAACGCCACACCGGAGAGAGTGCGTGATCAGATCATTAACTTTGAGAATTGGAAAAATTGGTATCCCGCTTTTACTGATGAAAATATTACCATAATAAAAAATCCTCCTTCACAAAATATTCTCAATTCTGTAACCTTGAAAGATAGACAGGGCAAAAATGTTACTCTTAACCTGGTTGATTCCAGTCGAAATATTATTACTATCAATTTACCATCTTCCTCTTCTGCAAAAGTTAGTTATCAGTTTTTTCTAATACCTAAAAAGAATAATCAAGTTCAATTGACGTGGAATATAAATACGGATCTTGGTTGGTATCCGTGGAGGAGAATAAGAGGAATATTTCTTGATAAATTCTCCGGGCCACAATATGAAGCAGCATTGGAAAATTTAAGAAAAGCTATCGAAAATTAGAGAACTAACTTTTGCCATCTGCAAATTTTTTTATGAATTGAACGATCACCTCATATACTTTTTTCAATTGTTTTGAAGTAATACAATAAGGCGGCATTACATAAATGGTATTTCCCATAGAACGCAGATAAACACCATGTTTCATACAAAAAGGAGTAAATTCTTTGCTTACATTATTTAAGTAATCATCTTTATCAGCAGTGCAGATTTCAAAAGCAATTATGGTCCCGGTTTGGCGCACATTTTTTATATAATTTTTCTTCTGAAGAGTTTGAAGTTTTTTGACAAATTTTTGATGATGTGAAATAATATTCTCGATACCTTTTAAGCATTTCTCTTTTTGAATCAGTTCGAAGCTGGCTATGCCCGCTGTGCATGCAAGCGGATTAGCAGTGAAGGAATGTCCGTGAAAAAGAGTTTTGGTTTTATCATCGCTTACAAATTCATCATAGATATCTTGTGTGCATGCCGTAACACCTAATGCCATTGTGCCTCCGGTCAAAGCTTTACTGAGGCAGATAATATCGGCTTTCTCTTCCATGTAATCTCCTGCAAAAAATTTTCCTGTTCTGTAAAACCCGGTAAGCACTTCGTCAGCAATACAAATAATCTTTTCCTGTTTTAAATATTTTAGAAGTTCATTGAGATCTTCGGGCTTATGCATCAGCATACCTTCGGCGCCTTGTAATAAAGGCTCGTAAATAAAACAAACAATTTGATCTTTGTATTTTTCAATTTCGGTTTTTAATACCTCGATGTTTTCTCCGTCAGGTGTATCAATAAAAATTACATCGAACAATTTATCCTGGAAAGCTGCTGTATAGATTCCTCTTTCACTTACACTCATGGCGCCGAAAGTATCGCCGTGATAAGAATTATGAAATGCGAGAATTTTACTTCGATTATTATTCCCCACATTCTTCCAGTATTGCAGAGAAAGTTTGATGGCAACTTCTGTAGCAGTAGAACCATCATCAGTATAAAATATTTTTGAAAAATTACCAGGCAAGACACTTAATAATTTTTCTGCGAGTATGACCGCTGGCTCGTGAGTAAATGCTGTAAATATTACCTGTTCTAATTTTTTGGCTTGTTCATAAACTTTTTTGGCGATATATTTATTACCATGCCCATGGATATTTACCCACCAGCTACTTATTGCATCAATATATTTATTGCCGTTTTCATCTATCAATAAAGATTTTTCACCTTTAACTATGGGAACAGCCGGCAGCATAGTTTTTTGATGTGTATAAGGATGCCAGATATATTTTTCGTCTTTTTCCTGGATATTCATAATGCTGAATATATTTATATTTTGAGTTGGCAAAAGTAAATCAATAAAAAAAATTTATCTTAAATGCAACGAAATGAGAAAAATGATTGTCAACATATAGCAATGCACCAAATGGATTATCATCAATTACTGAAGGATTGCCTGAAACAAAAGCCTGAGGCTCAAAGAATGCTATATGAGCATTTTGCACCCCTGATGCTTGGCGTGTGCTTCAGATATACCAAGAGTGTGAGCGATGCCGAAGAAGTGTTGCAGGAAGGATTTGTAAAAGTTTTTATGCGATTACACCAATTTAAGGAAAAGGGAGAGTTAGGTGGATGGATCAGGAAAATCATGGTAAATACTGCGTTAACCTATTTAAAAACGAATCAGAAATACAGGTATGATCTTTCATTCGATGAGATGCCTTTGCACCTTGTATCCACAGAAAATCCCGAAGTGAATTTACAGGCTAAAGAGCTTGCAGAATTAATAAGACAATTGCCTACCGGCTTTCAGACGATTTTCAATTTGTATGCAGTGGAAGGATATAAACATACTGAAATTGCATCAATGCTTGGAATAAACGAAGGAACGTCAAGGTCTCAATATGCGAGAGCAAGAATATTATTAATAGAATGGATTGAAAAATTTTCGATAAAAGAAAAAAACGGCCATTATGGAACCAAATAATTTTGAAAAAAATATACAGCAGCGGCTGGACGGATTAAAGATCCCTCCTTCTGATTCTGTATGGAACAATGTTGAAAAAAAGATTGCGAAAAAAAAGAAGGATAGAAGAATAGTTTTTATTCTTTTTTTCCTGGTTCTTTTTTTGATATCAGGTGGATATTGGCTTTTCAATTCAATAAAAAATAATTCGCAAACACAAAATAATCAGTTAAGTAATGTTTTAAAAAAAGGCAGTAAAACAACAAAAAGAGAAGATTCTTCTTTAAACAAGACTGTAACTTCTTCGGGAATCACTACTCAAAAAGAAAGTTCCTCCAATGTTTCAAAAGAAAAAACAAAAGCGCTATCATCAATAAGTAAGAATAAAAAAGCGGTAAGTGCCATTAATAAAAAGCAAGAAAAAATATCAGTCAAATCTGGTTATGGGGAGAAAGAGGGAATTATTTTTTCCTCTCAAAGTGAAAAATGGAGTAATAAAAAAAGTATTGATATCGAGAAGGAAAATAAAACAGTTGATCAGAATAATTTGGCTGAAAAAAATACCGGAACTGATGATGTAAAAGAAAAGAATAGCAAATCTGATTTCGGTGTTCCCGCGGAAAATAAAATGAGTTCTGATACATTATTAAAAATAAAAGAAAAAAAATCAATTGTAAAAAAAGATTCATCAGCAAAGAAAACAGTTGATCATCATCAAAAAAATAAATGGAAATTTGAGATTGCTTTTTCCGGTGGGAAATCTATGATGGGGGATGGCCTGTTAGGAACCGATAAAGCCAATTATGCTTCTGTTCAAAGCACACCCGGCACGGGATCCGGTAATAATCCTACTGTTTATCTTCCTTCTAAAATAAATAGTTCTGCTGCATTTATAGGAGGCATCTTTATAGAAAAAAATATTTCTGCCAGGAGCAAAATCTCGATAGGAGTTTCTTATAAATATTATTCTTTATTAAATGAGGTGGGAAATAGAATTGATTCTGTAATGACTTATCCTTCACAATATTTCGCTTCATCTTCGGGTTTTTACAGCTCAACAAATAATGTAAAAACTTACCGGAATAATTTTCATTATCTGGGAATTCCCATATCAATAAAATTTCAATTGAGTAACAGTAAAACATTGCCAATATACTGGGATGCAGGAATCAATATTTCACAACTCATAAGTAGTAATGCTTTACAGTTTACATCCAATCCTGGCTTGTATTACAACGATAATTCGTTGTTTAATAAAACACAATTAGGATTACAAACGGGTTTCTCGGCAATACTGTTTGCAAAAACAAAAACCCCTTTAAGTATTGGCCCTTATTTCTTATACAACATTTCCAAACTGGCCAATGAAGGATTGTATAGTGGAAAGCATTTTAGTTTCGTTGGAATAAGAACTGAAATTTTTTTTGGGAAAAAATAATTTTTTTAAATGCAACGTTTTTGAATTTTCGATGGTCAAGAGTATAAAATAAATCATTATGAAAAAATACATCCACCTTTCTGTTTCAATTTTTAGTTTACTTTTTGTGGCAATTTTTTTAAACAGTTGTGTAAAAGATGACTGTAAACAATTTTATACTTATTCTTACTATGTACCGGTATATAAAACTACCGCAGAAGTAAGGGCGGGTATTAAAAGTGATGCGCCACAGCAAGTAGAAAACCCGGGTAAATTAGTCCTTCTTGGAAATTATATTTTTCTCAATGAGATTGACAAAGGAATTCATGTGATAGACAATAGCAATCCTTCTTCTCCCAGAAATATTGCGTTCATTAATATTCCGGGAAACGAAGATATAGCTGTGAAAGGAAATACATTGTATGCCGATCTTTATACTGACCTGGTTACACTTGATATAAGCGATCCACTCCATGTAGTTGTAAAAAAATATAATGAAGGGGTGTTCCCTTACCGTTCTTACGGGAATGGCTTTTATTATGATTCAACAAGAATAATTTCTTCATGGATAAAGCGAGATACTACAGTTGAACAAAGTTGCGGAGGCCGAAATTTTATAACACCAGATTCTTCCGTTTATTTTGGTATGGCAGCTTCGCAAAATTCATCTTCTGCACCTGGTATGAAAGCTGGCTCTCCAATCGGTAAAGGCGGCTCTATGGCGAGGTTTGCGATAGTTAATAACCGGATGTACACAGTTTCCAATACAGATATTAACGTCTTCAATATTACCAATTCGGATAATCCTGTTTATAGTAATAAGATAA
Organism: Hanamia sp.; assembly: GCA_035693085.1. Classification (GTDB taxonomy): domain Bacteria; phylum Bacteroidota; class Bacteroidia; order Chitinophagales; family Chitinophagaceae; genus Ginsengibacter. The sequence goes on from DASSHD010000008.1 coordinate 8,997, forward strand.
ATGTAGGAAGTTGGAGTATTGAAACTATTTTTCCTTTTAAAGATAAGTTGTTGATTGGTTCGCAAAACGGAATGTTTGTTTACAATATTTATAACGCAGATAACCCTGTTCTTGTTGGGCAATTCTCACATGTGCAAAGTTGTGATCCTGTTATTGCCGATGGTAATTATGCTTATGTTACGCTTCGTACAGGTTCCTCTTGTTTTGGGAATGCAAACCAGTTGCAGATATTGCAACTGAATAGTTTCACTGATCCTAAATTAATATCATCATTCGATTTTACCAATCCGCATGGCCTTTCAAAAGATGGAAATCTATTATTTATCTGTGATGGCGTTGACGGATTAAAAATTTATAATGCATCTGATGTTTCTAATATTCAATTGATAAAACAATTTTCAAACATCGAAACTTATGATGTGATTGCCTATAATAATATTGCTTTGGTCGTGGCAAAAGATGGATTATATCAATACGATTATTCTGATGCGAACAATATTCACCTTGTAAGCAAAATAGGAATTTCAAATAAATAAACATGAACAGGAACTTGTATTTTAATTTAATAGTTGCATTGTTAATTTCTTTTTCTGTTTCTGCTCAGAAAAATAAAGTTCATTTTCATTCCATTAATTCGTTTGGTTTAATTGGCGGTGAAACTGAGACTGGTATAGCATTTCAGACGATTAACGGAATCCGATTTTCAAATTGGTTTTCAGGAATCGGTGTTGGCATTGATAATTACGAATATAAAACGCTTCCATTATTTTTTGATGCAAGATGGTATTTTGGCAGCGAGAAAAAAGCCTTTGTCTATGGAGATCTGGGATATAATTTTCCTATGAAAAATAAACCGGGAAAAGAAATGGTTTATTATGATAATTATCATTTTAAAGGCGGATTGTATTCTGAATTGGGGATTGGTTTTAAAACGAAGTTTATTAAAAAGTCTTCAATATTCTTTAGCCTGGCATATAGCTATAAACAATTAGAAAGCCGGGTTGAAGAAATTGTTCCGCTTTGTTCAGAATGCGATCCGATTTGGTATAATTATAAATTAAGTTATGGAAGGGTTATGCTGAAAACGGGAATTGAATTTTGAGTATCATCTATTCAGTAAAAGAACAAATAATGCTGATTTCTATTTAAACAAAGTAGGTATCTAAAAATTATTTTTTTTTAATTGCAGATACTTAATTATTCATGAGCAAACAATTCATCATTAGTAAGTTCCAGGAAATTATATGTTTTAAAATAAATAGCAATCAATTTCAAATGTTTTTCAAATAAATTGAACAAGTCTTTATTTTTAATGTTGCCGGTAGAAATTAATAAAAGTTGTCGTGGGGATTCAGATAAAATATATGAATCAAAAAAATCACTGTCTTTTGTAATTACAATCCTGTTTTCTTTTTTTGCAAGAATGCGTATTTCATTATCTCCTGTTTTTGCCTTATTCGGCAAATCATCAGTATGAATTGCATCAAATCCGTTTTTTCTAAGTAATACAGCAATCCCGTATGGTAATTGCGCATCAACAATAAAAGAAGTCAAATTGAGATTTTATGTAAAGTTTTTGTTTCAGAAAGGCGTGAGGCATATAATAAGCAAGCCTGAATATCCTTTATTTCCAGCGCAGGATAATCTGCTATTATTTCCTCTGTTGTCATTCCCGCAGAAAGTAAATCCAAAACCATAGAAACCGGATAGCGCATATTCCGTATAGTTGGCTTACCGTGACATATATCCGGATTTATAGTTATTCTTTTTAATAAATTTTCCATAATATATTTATGTAAAAATAACTTATAATCGTCTAATCTCAATCTAAAAACTTCAAATTCCTTTTTATTCCTTCAAACTTTGATCTTTTCAATGGAGACTTTTTAAAAATAATTTTAAAACTTTCTTCAGTCAATTCTTCCCAATCATTTTTAGAGAAATTCAACACTTCATTTAACGGAGTAAATCCAATTTCCTCAGTGGGTTTTGAGAAACGATTCCACGGACATACATCCTGGCAAATGTCACAGCCAAACATTTTGTTTTCAAACCTGCCTTTCATCTCTTCCGGTATCAGCATATCTTTTAGCTCGATAGTGAAATAAGAAATGCACTTACTTCCGTCAATTACTTTATCAGGAAGTATGGCATCTGTTGGGCATGCATCAATACATTTGGTGCAGGTACCGCAATAATCTTTTATAAAAGGGTTATCATACTCTAATTCCAAATCCGTAACCAAAGTGGCTATGAAGAAAAATGAACCGTCATCTTTTGTAATTAAATTTCCATTTTTTCCTACCCAACCCAACCCGCTTTTTACTGCCCAACTTCTTTCCAAAACAGGGGCGCTGTCTGTAAAGCCTCTGCCATGTACATCACCGATATTTTCTTTTATTAATTGTAAAAAGATTTTCAATTTGCTTTTTATCACTTCGTGATAATCATTTCCGTAAGCGTATTTTGAAATTTGTGGTACATCGGGATTTTGCTGTTGTGAAGGAAAATAATTAAGCAATAAGATAATAACAGATTTAGCGCCGGGAACTAATTTTGAAGGATCGGTTCTCAGATCAAAATAGTTTTCCATATAATCCATGCTTCCCTGAAAACCTTTACTTAACCAGCTTTCCAGCCTGCGGGCATCCTCATCTAATTTTTGTGCTTTAGCTATTCCGCAATAATCAAAACCCAATGACTGAGCGGTTGTCTTTATAAATTCAGTATGTTTTTCTGTCATCGTCATGAAGAAATGCAAAGGTACTTTCTTTGCATCGTGTATTTTCTCCCCTGGAAATTGAATATTATATATCCTTTGTTAATTGGCTAATTAAAAATCTAAAGAATTTGTTCGTTTACTGATTCAATACCTTTACCCTTTTAGGGGATAGGGATAGCGGTTATTTCTTCGTCAATAATTTTTCTGAGTTCATTATATTTCTGTTCCCTGCCTCTTCTGTTGAGGTTGAGTACAAACAGAAAACCGGCATATTTTCTTTCATTATCCACCCAGGGAAAACTTCCAAATAATCCTGGACTGGAAACTACTTTTGCTCTGTTGTTACCTTCTTCCAAAATCCATTCTCCTAAGCCATAATCCAGATTCCCGGCATCTTTAGGAGAAAATTTTAAACTTACATTTTTTGTATAATCCTGTTCCATTTTATAAATAGATTCTTTGGAAAGAACCCGCTTTCCATTGTAAATTCCATTCTGTAAAATCATTTTCAGAAAGTGAATATAATCTTCGGGAGTGCTGATAGCGCCACCAGCAGCCAACAGAATTTTCTTTTTCCCAAAATCAGTATTTTCCATATCACATGGAATTGCAATTCTTTGATGAAATAAAGTTTCATAATCCTGCCCGCTTATTTTTTCTATTACGGCGGCTGCGATTTGTAATCCAATACTGCTGTAATGAAAAACAGTTCCCGGTTTGCCTTCCATTGGCAATGCGGCTATCTTTTCTATCACTTCATCCATTGTCTGGCTTTTAGATGTCAGGTTTCCTGCTCTTTCTTCTTTTCCAGCCTTGATTCCTGTAAGGTGAGCAAGGCAGTCTTTTATAGTAATACTCCCTTTTTGGTGTAGGGTAAGAATGGGTAAAAATTTCCCAACAGTATCTTCGAGACTTAATTTTCCTTCATCAACAAATGTCATCACCAGTGCGGCGCTTAACCATTTGCTGCAACTGGCAATAGGTTCGCGGGTAGTAAATGCAAAATCCTGCACTGCTTTATTCTTATCTTCACCGTGCTTTTGGGCGATACGTTTAAACATTGTTTTTTGTAGAGGGGAAAGATTATTCTCTGAATGATTATATATGATTTTTCCGTCCTTAAAAATTACAAGTACAGCCCTTCCACCCAGGCTATGTAAATTATTGTTAAGCCAATTATCTGCTTTTTGAAATTCATTTTGAGCGTAGGCAACCTGTAAGAATAACAGGAAAAGCAGATTTAGACTGCATTTGAGGCAGGCGCAGGCAGTTGAATACGACATTATTTCAAATTTGAGATTTGGATTAATATTTGTATAAAAAGTTTAAATAAATAAAACACAAATTCTAAAAGACAAAAAAATAAATGAATCCAAGTAATTTAACCATCAAATCACAGGAAATATTTCAAAAGGCACAACAGGAGGCTTTCAATGAAAATAATCCAAACATAGAAACTGAGCATTTGTTGAAAGTTTTACTTTCTGATGACGATAGCCCTGTGGATTTTCTTTTGAAAAAAAATAATGTGAACGTGAGTTTTGTTGAAAGCAAAGTTGATGAGGGCATTAAGAAATTACCTAAAATAAGTTCAGGAGAACCTGCTCAGGTTATCAGTCGTGATTTGAATAATGTAATGTTGCGTGCTGCGGCTTCCTTAAAAACCTTTGGCGATCAGTTTGTGAGTGTTGAACATTTATTGCTTGCCATTCTTCAGGGTAATGATAATACAGCAAAGATTTTAAAAGATGCCGGCCTGACTGAAAAAGGACTTATTGCTGCAATTAAAGATTTAAAAAAAGGTTCTACAGTTTCTTCTCAAACCTCTGAAACACAGTTTAACGCTTTAAATAAATATGCTAAAAATTTAAACGAACTGGCAAGAAGCAATAAACTTGATCCGGTTATTGGCCGCGATGAAGAGATAAGAAGAACACTTCATATTTTATCAAGAAGAACAAAAAATAACCCAATTCTGGTGGGCGAACCGGGAGTAGGTAAAACCGCTATAGTAGAAGGTTTGGCTATCAGGATCATTAGCGGAGATGTTCCTGAAAATTTAAAATCAAAAATAATTTTTGCGTTGGACATGGGACTTCTGATTGCAGGAGCAAAATATAAAGGTGAGTTTGAAGAAAGATTAAAATCCGTTATCAAAGAAGTCGGAGATAGTGATGGAGAAATTATTATGTTCATTGATGAAATACATACTTTAGTGGGTGCCGGTGGCGGAGAAGGAGCTATGGATGCGGCAAATATTTTAAAGCCTGCTTTGTCGCGGGGTGAACTTCGTGCTATTGGCGCCACCACTTTAAATGAATATCAAAAATTTTTTGAAAAAGACAAAGCGCTTGAGAGAAGATTCCAGAAAGTAATGGTAGATGAACCCAACGTAGAAGATGCCATTTCTATTTTGAGAGGATTGAAAGACCGGTATGAAATGCATCATCACGTTCGTATAAAAGATGAAGCAATCATTGCGGCTGTTGAATTATCTAATCGTTATATTA
>DASSHD010000009.1:0-2169 GCA_035693085.1 Hanamia sp.
AGTTTACATGGTTTACCGGTGGGAATAACGGAGGCGTTTATTATTGCAGTTCAAATAATGAAGGACAATCATTTTCTTCAAGAGAAAAAGTGAGTGGAATTGCTTCAAGGCATTGTCAGATCAGTTCCGTTAATAATAACATTGCTATTGTTTGGAATGAAAATTTTTCTAAGGACAATATTTCTTCTTCACGCATTGGAATGGAAATACGAAAGGCGAATGGTAATAATCCTGTTAAACAATACATCACTTCTGAAACAGGAGAAGCAACATTTCCAGTTATAAAATCAATTGACAAAAATTCGGCTTTAGTGGCTTATACAGAAAGTTTGGGAGACCGGAATTATGTGAAATATAAAGTGGTGAAATTGTAATATTTATTTTTAAAAAAATTTTTTTACACAATTTAATCCAATGTTTCACAGCATTTAGGAATTCGCAATATTTGTTGATTTACTTTTAGCTATGAAATTAATATTAATCAGTGTGACCTGGCTTGCCCCGGGCTGATCCCTGGCAAAAAAATAAGCCAATAACTACAGAATAGAAATCCTCCTTATTTATTGTTTTACTGTACACTATTGAAATAATAGGTTTGACATTCTGCGACTCGCCATTTTATTTTTAATTCCGGAAATATATAACCAAAAAAAATTACGCAACCGTTTGTTTAAATAATTGCACTACGTAAAATCATTATTATAGCTGTCATCAGTGAATACTGTGGTTGGGATTTCATGTTATTTCTATATATTCACATATCCTTTTTTATAGAAATAATTTTAAATCATTCCTATTTTCATTTAATTAATTTTTTATGGCCCAAGACCTGACTAATCAAAAACCTAATTACACTCCTCAAATTGTAATAATCGGAATACTGTTTTTTATTTTTGGATTTGTAACCTGGCTTAACAGTACGCTCATTCCTTATTTACAAATCGCCTGCGAATTGCAGACTTCAGAAGCCGTATTGGTTACCTTTGCATTTTATATTTCTTATGCGGTAATGGCATTTCCCTCATCATGGGTTTTAGGAAAAACGGGTTTTAAAAACGGAATGGTTTGGGGTTTAATTCTAATGGCAATAGGCGCATTAATATTTATTCCTGCTGCGGAAACAAGAACTTATGGATTGTTTCTTACGGGGCTTTTTGTAATAGGCACAGGGCTGGCTTTGCTACAAACTGCATCTAATCCATATATCACTATTCTTGGCCCGATAGAAAGTGCGGCAAAAAGATTCAGTATCATGGGTATTTGCAACAAAGGCGCTGGCGCCCTTGCACCATTGATTATGGGCGCTTTTTTGCTTAAAGATTCAAACGCACTTATTGAAAGATTAAAGACAATGAATGTAACACAAAAAGCCACTGCGCTTGACGAACTGGCCTCCCGTGTAATTGTTCCTTATATTATAATGGCGGCCATACTTATAGCCCTTGCGGTGTTTATTTATTTTTCGGCTTTGCCTGAAGTAAAAGCTGAGGGCGAAGAGGTTGTTGAAAAAGATAAAATACACCATGATGGGAAAAGCATTTTCAGTTTCCCTTATTTGTGGTTAGGTTTTATCGCACTTTTTTTATATGTAGGTGCAGAAGTAATGGCAGGAGATATCATCCAGATTTACGGAAAATCAATCGGCATCAGTCTTGATATTGCCAAACATTTTACTTCCTACACCATGACAGGAATGTTAGTGGGATATCTCGTAGGAATTGCTGCGATACCCAAACGCATGTCACAAACTACCGCGTTAAAAGGCTCCGCAATTCTTGGTGTGTTATTTACTTTGCTGGCCATCTTCACTTCAGGATACACTTCTGTATTATTTATTGCTTTACTGGGATTGGCCAATGCCCTGGTGTGGCCTGCTATCTGGCCATTGGCTTTACATGGTTTGGGAAGATTTACTAAAACCGGTTCTGCATTATTAATAATAGGAATAGCCGGTGGCGCGGTATTGCCAAAAATTTGGGCAGCCCTTGGCGAAAATTTCGGCTATCAGGAGGCATTCTGGATACTGGTTCCGTGTTATTTATTTATACTTTATTTCGCTACTTATGGATATAAAATAGGCGTAAAGAATAGGGATGAGGTAAAAGCAATATGAGTGATGAGTGATCAGCGATCAGTTCTCAGCCATCTGCAACCAGCTATGAGCTTTCA
>DASSHD010000010.1:0-4371 GCA_035693085.1 Hanamia sp.
ATAAGAGCGGCGCTACTACTAATGCAAGAGCAATCGTAGGGCTTATGGATCTGGGCGAAAATCATCCATATCATAATTTTACAGTTTCCGGTTCATTACCTGATAATGCAACCAACAATGAATATTCCTCAATTATAAGTAATCCCAGTAGCCGTAATTCCGCGCTTATTAACAGCCAGTTGATGAATATGGGATTAACCCCGGCACAGGATTATGAAATCACTTTCGCAAAAAAATTAGACTCCTCTCAATATTACTATAACAAAAGAGTGGGTTTTATATCATTAAGCCAACCTCTACAGGCAGATGAAGTGCTGGCAGTAGCTTTTCAATATTCTTATAATGGCAAAATATACCAGGTGGGAGAATTCTCACAGGATGTACCGCCGGATTCTACGACAAGCAATCAGAAAGTATTGTTTTTAAAATTATTAAAAGCTACCTCGCAACGCCCCAACCTGCCTATATGGCAATTGATGATGAAAAACGTTTATAGTGTTGGTTATGGATCTTTAGACAGGCAGAATTTTCAACTGAACGTTTTATACCAGCAACCGGGGTTGGGCGCAAAAAGGTATCTTCCTTTTGGTGATTTAAACCAGGGAACGCCCATCCTTACTCTTGAAAATCTGGACAGACTTAATAGCCAGAATGATCCTCAACCGGATGGGGTATTTGATTTTATTGAAGGATATACTGTTTTGTCGCAATATAGTAGGATTATATTTCCTCTTTTACAGCCTTTTGGCAGAGATATAGCTTCCAAAGTTTTCAGCAATCCGGCATTAGGCGCAGACAGTTTATATTATCCGTTATATGATTCGATAAAATCCACTGCGCAACAATTTCCTAATCTTGACAGATTTATACTGGAGGGAACGGCAAAAACCACATCCAGCGGAGACATAAGTATTGGCTATAATATACCTCCCGGCTCTGTAACAGTAACTGCGGGTGGCCAGCAGTTAAGAGAAAATGTTGACTATACCATTAATTATGATCTGGGTACTATAAAAGTAATTAATCAGGCAATTATCAATTCGGGAGTACCTGTGCAGGTAAATTACGAAAACAATGCTACATCAGGCTTACAGCAAAAAAGCTATTTGGGGCTGAGGTTAGATTATCTTTTAAAGAATAATGCTAAAGAACAACTAAATATTGGAGCGACTATGGTGCGCCTGAGTGAAAGGCCATTTTTTACAAAAGTAGATTATGGCGAAGATCCGATACGAAATACAATGTTTGGCCTGGATGGAAGCCTCAGAAGAGACATGCCCCGGCTTACTAAAATATTAAATAAGATTCCTTTTTATAATTCAACTGCTCCTTCCTCACTCAATGCTTATGCAGAAGCGGCATTTTTAAAACCAGGCCATGCGCCACAAATAGGAAAAGGAAATAACGGGGCAATATATATTGATGATTTTGAAGGAAGCCAGAGCAATATTGATTTGCGTTTTCCACCAATAAGCTGGGCTTTGGCATCTACTCCTTATGACGCTACGGATAGAAACGGAAATCTTCTTTTTCCTGAAGCTGATTCAAGTAATAGCCTGGTATATGGTATGAACAGGGCACAGATTTCCTGGTACCAGATAGAACCAACATTGCAGGATCCTAAAAATCCGAATAATCCTTTGCAGGGAATGAAAAAAATCCTTTCTGATCCCCGTATGCGGGCAATATCACAACAGGAAATATTTCCACAGGCAACTACTGATTTTGGTCAAAGCCAGTTGATCACGTTTGACCTCTCTTATTTCCCGACAGATCGCGGACCATATAATTATACAACTTCCAGAACTGAATTAAATGCGAACGGGAAATTTTTATTTCCGCAAAAAAAATGGGGCGGATTGATGAGAAGCCTTGATCAGACAGATTTTGAAACAGCCAATATTGAATATATCGAATGTTGGGTTCAGGATCCCTTCATAACAGATCCAAACAGTACAGGGGGCCAGTTTTATATTGATCTGGGAGATGTTTCGGAAGATGTGCTTAAGGATGGCCGTAGATTTTATGAAAACGGATTACCTACTCCGAATCTCCCGGCGCAGGTTGATTCATCTGTTTGGGGAGTTGAACCCCGTAATCCGATACAGGTAACGAATGCATTTAGCAATGATCCAAAAGACCGCCCCTACCAGGACGTGGGATTTGACGGTCTTACAGATAGCGCTGAGGTTGCTTATCGCAGAAATGATTATCTGAATGTGCTGGCAACAAATTTTGGGGCTAATTCCCAGGTTTACAGAAATGCATTATCTGATCCTTCATCTGATAATTATCAATATTATCGTGGAGCTAATCTTGATGCCGAAAAAGCGGATATCCTTGAACGTTATAAGCGTTATAATAACCCGCAGGGCAATTCGCCGATAGCTGATAATAACTCACAATATTCATCAGCCGCTACTTTATACCCTGACCAGGAAGATCTGAATGGTGATAACACATTAAATCAGACGGAATCCTATTTTCAATACATGGTTGATTTAAAACCTCCCACGGATCCTGAAATGACCGTTGGTAATAATTTTATTATTGATAAAAAAGTGGTTGGCGTAAATCTTGTTGACGGAACTTCAAGAAGTGAAACATGGTATAAGTTGAGGATCCCTATTGAAAGTTACAATCATAAAGTAGGAAACATTCCTGATTTTAAATCTATCCGTTTTATAAGAATGTTCTTAACCGGTTTTCAGGATAGTGTTACTTTGAGGTTTGGTGAATTAAGCTTAGTAAGAAATACCTGGAGAAAGTTTCAATATAAATTAGACACTACCGGAAATTATTCGCCGGCTTCCGATACTACTTTTGATGTAGGCGCTGTGAATATTGAAGAAGATGATAAACGCACGCCATTGCCATATCGCACTCCTGCTGATATACAGCGTGTACAAACTTTAAGTAATAATGGTGTACCTCTTCTTCAGAATGAGCAATCCCTGACTCTTCAGTTTTGCAATCTTGCAAAAAATGATGGCAAAGCGGTTTTTCAAACTTACCCCAACAGAGACCTGAGGCAGTTTAAACAGCTTCAAATGTATATTCATGCTGAAAGAGATCCTGCATCAACATTGAACAATAATGATCTTACGGCGGTAGTAAGAATCGGAAGTGATTTTGTCAGTAATTATTATGAAGTGAGGATACCATTGGCTTTAACTCCTCTGAACCTAGGTCTCGATCCCAATAGTCTTGCTTATAATGATACCTTGTGGATAAAGGGCAATAACCTTAATCTTAACCTTACAGACCTTACTCAACTCAAAACACAAAGAAATCTTTCCAGCACACCCTTGAATATTTTATATTCAAAATTAGAAAGTAACGGGCAAACGTATTCTATTATGGGGAACCCGAATCTTGGACAAATATCAGGCATACTAATGGGTGTGATAAACACCGGCGCCCCGACTGCCTGCGGACAGTTATGGTTCAATGAATTACGCTTAACTTCTATGGATGAAAAAGGAGGCTGGGCTTCATTAGCCCGTATAGACGCGAATCTGGCCGATCTGGGTACCATTTCCGTTTCGGCTAATACACATAGTAATGGATTTGGAAATCTGCAGCAGGGAATTAATGATAGGTTTAAGGATAATTTTGTTCAGTTTGATGCCGCCGCTAATCTTGAACTCGGTAAGCTTTTGCCCAAAAAAGCAGCATTGTCTATACCATTTTATGCGAGCCTTTCTAAAACAATAAGTTCGCCTCAATATGATCCCTTTGATGGAGATATTACCTTAAAACAAAAAATAAAAGAATCGCCGAAAAGTGAAAGAGATTCCATAAGGCAAAATGCGATTGACTTTGCTTCTATAAAAACAATCAGTTTTACGAACGTGCATAAAAACCGAACGGGAAATAAAAAACCACAATTATGGGATATCGAAAATTTTGACTTTAGTTATACCTATACTAAAACGGAAGCCCATAATCCACTTATAGAATATAATAATGTCACCAGGCAACAAGGCAGCCTGGGGTATAATTTTATGCCCCGGCCAAAGTTCATTTCCCCGTTCAATAAAATGTTCAAAAAATCAAAGAAGCATTGGTTCGATCTCATAAAAGACTTTAATATAAATCCGATACCATCGCAGCTTACATTTAAAGCAGATATATTCAGGCAGTTTGGTGTATTAAAATCAAGAAGCATTGGTGGTGATAAATATGTTACACCTGAAACTTATGATAAGTATTTTACCTTTAACAGGAACTATATTTTAAGATGGGAGCTTACTCATTCACTCACTCTTGACTATTCAGCGCTTAATAATGCTGTAGTTGATGAGCCTTTCGGGCGTTTGGATACCAAGGCAAAAAGAGACACGGCATGGCACAATCTTTTTGCCGGAG
>DASSHD010000011.1:0-3225 GCA_035693085.1 Hanamia sp.
TATATGAGAACAGGGAACACAAAACATACGCTACAATTTAGCCTTGATGTTATCAATCTTCCAAATCTTATCAGCAGGAACTGGGGCATCCGTGACCTTTATACAGTGAATAACCCACTTACCTTAAAAAAGGTTATTTCCGGTACTCCTACTTATACTCTGGCAGAATATGGTGGTGATTTGGTGACCCAGCCTTTCGTTAAGAGTGTATCTCCTGGCACTACATGGGGTATGCAACTTGGCTTAAGGTATATATTTTAATTGATTTATTTTTAACTATAATAAAACGCCCTGAATTTTTCGGGGCGTTTTTTTTGAAACAGGAATTGCACTTATTAGTTTGTTTACCATAAGTGGCCATGTGCCAGATGCAATTCCTGGAGTTACTTATTTAGGCCGTTCTTTTAGCATTAGATTTTTTAACCTGCAACGAAAATAATATTCCGGAAAAACAAGTTTTGTCCTTTTACTTCATTATTTCTTGTTTCTTATTTCTTATTTTTTATTCCCTTTTCTTACTTCGTATTATATGCCCATTTCACCAGTGTAGCTCCCCATGTAAATCCACCACCAAATGCAGCAAGAACAATCAGATCATCTTTGTGCAATTGTTTTTCCCATTCCCATAAACACAAAGGAATCGTAGCGGAAGTAGTATTTCCATAACGCTGAATATTTATCATCACTTTATCCATGCTCAGCCCCATACGGCTGGCAGTAGCATCAATAATTCTTTTATTGGCCTGGTGTGGAACCAGCCATGCAATATCATCCCCGGTTAAATGATTTCTTTGTAATAAATCATACGAAACATCGGCCATTCCTTTTACGGCGAACTTAAAAACCTGCGGCCCTTCCTGGAAAATGTAATGCTCTTTTGCCATTACGGTTTCTATGGAAGCAGGTTTTGCAGAACCGCCGGCCACCATTTTCAGATATTCACAACCTACGCCATCCGTTTTTAAAAGGCTATCCTGTATTCCATATCCTTCTTCATTGGGCTCTAATAAAATAGCGCCTGCACCATCACCAAAAAGTACGCAGGTTTTCCGGTCGCTGTAATCTACAATTCCACTCATTTTATCAGTTCCTACAACTACTACTTTTTTATATCGGCCACTTTCAATTATTGACGCGGCCGTAGTGACACCAAATAAAAATCCCGAACACGCAGCCGAAAGATCGAAGCCAAAAGCATTGGCAGCGCCTATTTGATAAGTAATAATATTTGCTGTGGCCGGAAAGGTCATATCAGGGGTAACGGTACAACAGATGAGACAATCAATTTCAATCGGATCAATTCCTCTTTTTTTGCAAAGCTCTAAAACCGCCGGAACCGCCATTTTAGAAACACCCATATTTTCTCCTTTCAATATTCTTCTTTCTTCCACGCCGGTACGGGTTTTTATCCATTCGTCAGAGGTTTCTACCATTGTTTCGAGTTCGGCATTGGTAAGCCTGTATTCAGGTACATAAGCGCCAACACCCGTAATGGCTGCAGTTATTTTTTGACTCATTTATTTAATTTTTTTTATTAAGACGATAAAAATACAACATACTGAGTATTCGTTTTGCAATTAATAATAATTAATTTATTATATGGGCGTCATTAAACTGAATTACTTATTTTCGCACTTTTCAATATTATGATAGCATACTTATCAGGAAAATTTTCTTATAAATCACCTGCAATGGTTTATGTAGATGTTCAGGGAGTAGGCTATGAAGTTAACATCAGCCTGAATACTTATTCGCATATTCAGCAATTAAACGAAGGGAAATTATTTACTTACCTTCAGATAAAGGAAGATGCACATACATTATATGGTTTTTTTGATGTAATGGAAAAAGAAATGTTTATCTTGCTGATAAGCGTTTCGGGTGTAGGCGCTTCTACTGCACGAATGATGTTGTCAGGGATGAAGCAGGATGAGATCAGAAATGCCATTATGATGAATCACACATCGGTTTTGGAGAGCGTGAAGGGAATAGGAAGAAAAACCGCTGAGAGGATTGTACTGGAATTAAAAGATAAAATTTCAAGAATATCCACCCCGGCGCAAGGTTTTGCAGGCGTTGGCAATACTTTGGAACAGGATGCGTTAAATGCTTTGGTGGCACTGGGAATCGCAAGGCCGGTAGCAGAGCAAGCGATTAAAAAAATAATAATTTCAGAACCTTCAATAAATACCCTGGAAAATTTAATAAAAAAAGCCTTAAAAGCTATTTGATAGAAATCTACCTAATTAATTTGCCGGATGTTGCTTAATAGAAAATTAGCGCCAAATTATATTGGGTTTATATTGTATTGGTTTTTATCAATAGCGCTTTCTATTGTGTTGCCTTCCCGCGCAATATCTCAGGACACTTCAGCACTCCGGAATAATGACAGCCTTCCCTTTCCGATTCAGGACAGAAGAGGAGATTTCATTTCCTCACAACCAAATGTTTACGATTTACAACCCCCGTCTAATATGACTGATTCTGTGGCTTACGACCCTGTAACGAAAACTTATACCGTTTATGAAAAAGTAGGCGATCATTATTACAGGACACCCACTACTTACACTGCCGAAGAGTTTCAGGCCATGGAAGCGAGAAAGACTGAGATTAATTATTTTAAGGAAAGAGCCAATACACTCAGCCTTTTAAACCGGGCACAAATAAAGCCTAAACTAAATGTATATAATAATTTATTCAACAGGCTTTTTGGAAATGGGAAAATAGATATTCAGCCGCAGGGAAATGTAGATATTACGGCAGGGTACCAGGGACAGAATGTAGAGAATCCAACACTTCCGGAAAAAGCCAGGAGAAACGGCGGATTTGATTTCAATATGGCGGCCCAATTGAATGTAATGGCCAATATCGGTGACAAACTTAAATTTCCCATCAATTATAATACCCTGGCTAATTTTGGATTTACCAATCAGTTGAAATTAAATTATACCGGTACGTCAGATGAAATTTTGAAAAAATTTGAAGCAGGAAACGTAACCTTTCCTTTAACAAGTACTTTAATTCCAGGAGCACAGTCATTATTTGGAATAAAAACACAATTACAATTTGGTAAACTTACGGTAACTACTGTTCTTGCCAATCAAACTTCATCAAGGCAATCTACAAATCTGCAGGGAGGAAGCGCTGCAACGACTTTTAGCATAAAAGCAGATGAGTATGAACAAAACCGGCATTTTTTATTGGCGCAATATTTTAAAGATAACT
>DASSHD010000012.1:0-7492 GCA_035693085.1 Hanamia sp.
ATTAGCAAACCAGGAACGAAAGCGGTCTGTGGTGGCTCCAATACTTTGGTTTGTCGAGATTGGAAAGTATACTCCTGAAGGATACGTTGGAAAATACTGTGTCGGGTTAACCAATGAAAACGTTGCCAGATCATCATTATAGCCATAAAGACGATTACTGCTGCTTTCAGTAGTTATTTGCCGTACTTCTGCCCCGGCTATCCCGTCAATATTATTTTTTTCCCAACTGTTGTTATAATTCAATTGGCCTCTTATGCTGTATGAAGTTAACTCATTGTATGACTGATCAAGAATGCCACCCGGCGGCACTACATAGCTTACGAACTGACCGATGGAGGAAACATTGGAGAACATATTTACCATGTTCCGTGCCATATAGCTGTCTGCTGTGGAAAGGCTCTGACCATTAGATAAAGCCTTTTCATATTGGAATGTCATCTTGCCACTCAGTCCTTTTACAAGATCGTATTTAACTGAAGAAAGGACTCTTGTTTCATAGGATTTGGAGGTGGAAGTATTATCATGGTTACGCAATTCATATAATGGATTAAACTGCCAGTTTAAAAATCCATTTGCCGGCGCCTGTGAAACGAAACCTGTGTTATAATCTTTTGTGATCGGGACTGGATTCCCCTGTGCATCTGCAAGTATTGTATAAGGCAGCATTGCATAGCCTCTGCCCATTGATATTTGAGAAACTGTATTATCATTGTCAGAGACAGACGGTATATAATCAAGGCTCACGGAAAGTTCAAGCCCTTTCAAAGGTTTGAAAATATTATAAGAATGAAGGGTAACGCGATTATTACTATTGCCAATAAGATTCCCTAAATCATTATCATACCCTGCAGAAAGAAAATAATTTGCCTTTTCACTGCCTCCCTGGAGTGAAATTGAATTTTGTACGTTTACCGCCGGCCGGTAGAAATATTTTTGAAGTTGATTTCTTACGTCAACACCTTTAAGCAAATTCAATTCGGATTGGGCTTCTCCTGCTGAAATAATTCCTAATTGCTGCCTGTGCAAAATATCTACTGCCGGAGAAATGGGAGGTTGGCTGGCTGCACTAAAATCATTATTATAAAATCCCTTGCTGAATAAAAAACTTTCCATATCTATAAAATCCGAGGAATTGATAAACCGGGAATCGTAGAACAGGTCAGGCTTTGCACCAACGGTGATGTTGCTGTTGAATGATACCTGCAAGGGCTTATTAAATTTGCCTTTTTTAGTGGTGATGACGATCACACCATTGCCTGCTCTTACTCCCCATATAGAAGCCGCTGCGGCATCTTTGAGCACGGTAATACTTTCCACATCATTGGGGTTAATGGTATTGATATCGCCATCGTAAGGGAAATTATCGACTACAATCAGGGGTTGTGTATTAGAGAACAAGGTGCTTTGGCCTCTTATATTAATTTCGTTGTGTCGGTTGGGAACACCCTTAAAAAATACAAGCCCGCTGGTGATTCCTTCGAGCTTACTGATCACATCGGGAGCCACCTCATTGTTAAATTGCTCCATATTCACGTTTACAAAAGATCCCGTGGCTCTTTCTTTCGGTATATTCTGGTAGCCGGTATTTACCACTACATCATTCAATTTTATTGAAGTATCCTGCAGTGTAATGATAAAAGGCGAAGCGGTTTTTTGCGAGATTGAAATTTTTCTTGAACGAAAGCCTATATGGCTTACCGTTAGTACATCATTTGAAGAGTAAAGTGGAATTGAAAAAACACCGGACTCATTGGTAGTAACCACAGTGCCCTGTTTTAATAAAATAAGTGTAGCTCCTTCAACGGGTAAATTGTTTGATGCGGATATTACTTTACCTGATATAATTTTATTGGTTGATAATTCCTGTGCATTTACTGAAAATGCTGACAGTAGCATTCCCATTAATCCTATTATATATTTCATGAAATATATTTTGGTAATAAAAAATTTAATTACATAAAACCGACAACGGCAGCCCGGCCATGGCGACACAGGCCGCCGTTTGCTCCCTCAAACACATGAGAACCATAAGGAAGCGCGCCAGTAATTGACGTGTAGCGCTGATAACTGCACAATGAACATAACATTAATGCATACACGCAATTATGTAGCCTTACTCGGGATTGCGGGGTTTCTCTGCATAATGCACTTGAATGAGGCTTTCCGTTTCGTTGGAAACTTCCCATTGTTTAAGGTGCAGAAAATGAAGAGCATACCGGCAGCGATGAATAAATGAACAGGTTGGCTTTTCAAAATGGGGGCTGGAGTATTTATATACTTTGAAGATGTAATGATGAAAATAATAGAAAATTACTTTTAGAGTGATGCGGCCAGAGAGGAAAAGGGATGCTATTCCCGATACATATAGGAATGAATATTGGCGTTTAAAAATCTTTTTCTGGCTTTTATTAATCATATACGCATTTGTCCTTGTAAGTGGAATGTATAAATACTTAGTTACAACTAAGCAAGGTAGTAAAAAATTAAACTTTACTTGCATTATCTATAATGGCGAAAACGAAATTTCAATACGAAATAATTCAGTTAGTCAAAGCCCTACGAGAGGACAAAGGCTTTGCCCAAGATGATATTGCCGATGCTTTAAAAGTAACACGTGGTTACATCGGGCAAATTGAAAGTCCTAATTCCCCGTCTCGGTATACTGTAGATCAACTTAATTCTTTGGCTCTTTTTTTTAAATGTTCACCTAAAGATTTCATACCAGAAATTCCCATAAAAAATAATATTCCAATTAAAGCAAAGAAAAAGTCTTGACCCAATTTTGGTTTTCCAACTATTAAAAAACAAAACTATAAAAAATTATGCTTAGTTATAACTAAGTAAAGTGATTTCTTACTATATTTGGTGATAATTTATCCTTCTTATTTAATGAACTCAACAACAACAATTAGAATTTTAAGAGAATCCAGAGGATACAGCCAGGAATATGTTGGGAGTGTACTGGGGATTGAGCAGAATACATATTCAAAGCTGGAAAGTGGGCAAATTAGACTTACACTTGATAGGATTTGCAAGTTGGCAGAACTATACGAAGTATCCACGGACCTACTTGTAAGTAATGAATTGCCCATAGTAAATTATAATAATGGAAAATTTAGTAAGGGAATTGTAAATACTGAAAATTATGTTTCACAAAATCCGAAAGAACTTTATGAAAAAATATTATCTTTAAAGGATCAATTTATTGAGGAAAAGGAAAAACAGATTCTTATTTTAAAAGAAGAATTATCTGAACAAAAGGCAGAGAAAGATTTTTGGAAGAAACTCGTTATGAAACAAAAAAAATAGAAAACTGAAATCATATTTTTACGCAGAAATAATTTTAAAATGGCAGAAAATTCGCTTTTGGTCGGTTTGAGAACGACACATAATTATACGGCATCAGAAATTGCTATAAAATCCGGTATGGATGAGGATCATTATCAAAAGCTTGAATCCGGCGAACTTAAGATGAAAATTGATGATGCAGGAAAGCTGTCTGCGATTTATAAAATTGAGCCTGAAATATTTCTTCAATCTCCAACTCATATTACCAATAACAACATTGGCGAGCATAGTAAAGGAATAATTTATGCAACCCATTATTTTGATAGCCTTAGTGTTGAAGATATTGACAAGTTAAAAAAGAAAGGAATTTTGTAATTTGGAATTATTAATCAGTAAATGGAGAAATATGAGGAATTTTTATTTTGTAGTAGCATTATTGGTTAAAAGTTTGCGTTTATTCTTAATTGTTATATTACTATAGTAAAAGAAGAAATAAGAAATATTTTTATTTTTTTTATAAAGAAAATGTCGAACGTAATTAATTGCGTTTGTACATTACAGTTATATTCCAATTGCAATCCAATACAATTTTTGGAAGGAGTTATCTTCTTAATGATTCAACTATATGTATTGCTCTTGTTTATTTTTAAAAAGATGCGTAAGAGAAGATTTCATGATGCAAAAAAAATTTATTATTTTAATAATAATAAACTGATATATCAATCAATACCAAGTTTTAGTAAATTCATTACCGGGAAAAAATGCTAATGAGCCATACTTTTTAAAATTTGTAAATTAACTTATAAGTGAATACCTTTGCATTAGAGATATGGGATGATGAAGCTGCTAAATGTACTTTTTATACTGTACGCTGGGATGGAGCCACGGTAAATGAAACAGATAAGTTCTTTAATAAGTACTATTCTATAGCAGAGGCAAAACAATCTGCTCAGGAGCTATTGAGTTTTGTTTTGGATAGCATAGGTGAAGATCATGGAGCCATTAATGCTTTGTTTAACAGGTTTGAGAATGAAGTAGTAGGGCTGCCTAATAAAGGTAAGGTTTCGGTAGGGGAAATTGTATTTCTCTACCCTAATTTCCCTCTTAGGTTATATGCATTAAGGGTGAATAACAGAAATGATTTGGTTATTTTATTTAATGGCGGCATCAAATCTGCGCAAACAAATCAGAATAGTAAAGATTTAAATCTAAAATGGATAGAAGCCTGCCAGTTTGCTAAAAGAATTGAGGAGGCGTTTAGAGACAAAGAAATTATTATTGATTCAAAAAAAAGAAAAATCTTATCTGTCAATGGCGATGATGAAATTTTATTATAAATAACATTCGATATGAGAAGTAAAGTTGCAAAAAGAATACAGGATGAAACTCCCGAAGACGTACGAATCTTTGTTCGTCAATACACAGATATTGTGGTAAGAATTAATGAGATTATGGAGACAAAGGGCTATACTCAAAAAGACCTGGCTGAAAAAATGAAAAAAAAGCCTTCAGAGATCAACAAATGGCTAAAGGGAAATCACAACCTTACGCTTAAAACTTTAGCTAAATTAGAAGCGGAATTAGGAGAACCTATTATATTTACTTCCAGCCAGATAGCTTTATAAACATACTTTAAGCTTTTGAAAACAGTGCGTTTATTAAACTGGTTACGTTTAAACATGATTGTTATAATGGGTTAATTTGGCAGCAAACAGAGAAATAAGGGGGATTTCGATTTTTCTATTTTCAATAAAAGCTATTTGAGATAAATATAATTGCGTTTATACATACCTGTTATGATTTATTGACTTGCAGTAATGGAATAAAGGGGATTTCTGTTTTAAAAATTGAAAATATACCATCAAAAAATGAAAGCAAAAAAATAAAGGTTTTTATCGCGCGAGCCTTTATAAATTATTAAATTTTTTAAAAAACTATTTTATTTGCCTTTTTACTTTGCGTACAAAAGTTTCGGGCAAGTTTGCAAAATTGGCAATTTCAGCATTAGAAAATTTATCCGCAGAAATGAGATTTTTTACTACCTCATAACCTTTCTGTTCGGCACCTACTTCACGCAATGTTTTCTTCATAGCATATTTATCCCAGGAAGCCATTAAGGCTTTTCGTATTTCATTTAGTCCTCTAGGAAAGAGAATCCTGTTTATATTTTGATTATCCTTCTTCCGCGAAAGACAGAAATAAATAAAATATTTTGAACAAATAAAAATTATAGCTAAGTTTATATCTGCAAAAAGGGTTAAACATCATCCCTTTTATCAAACAATTACTTAAATGATAGGACAATACGGTTATTTAGAAGATTTTATTAACGAACTGCGTTCTAATGGAAGGTATGCTTTTTCATTGCAGGAGGTACGAAACCAATTTGAACAGTCGAATGAAGCCATTAAAAAGGCTCTTCAGAGGCTTAAGAAGAAGAAAGAAATTGCGTTAATAAGAAATGAGTTCTATGTAATAATTACACCAGAGTATCGGAGCAAAGGAATTCTTCCCCCATCTTTATTTATTGCAGAACTAATGAAATTTTTGGAAAAAGATTACTATGTGGGATTGCTAAATGCAGCAGCTTATTATGGAGCCGCCCACCAGCAACCTCAAACATTTTCAGTAATCATAATGAAACCGAGTTTAAGGAATATCAATAACGACAATCTGAAAATAAACTTCTACATAAAAAAGGAATGGAATAAAGAAGCTATTGTCCAAAAGAAGGTTGATACAGGATATATAAACATCTCATCACCGGAATTAACTGCCTTGGATCTGGTATATTATTTTGATCAGGTAGGTGGATTTAACAGGGTAATAACAGTGCTGGAAGAACTCTGTGAAAGTATAGATACGAATAAAATGCTTGAACTTGCGAAACGGTACTCTCCTGTAACTGCGGTTCAGCGGTTAGGCTTTTTGCTTGAAGAAATTTTGAAAAGGCCGGATTTAAGTGCCCCAATAAA
Organism: Hanamia sp.; assembly: GCA_035693085.1. Taxonomy (GTDB): domain Bacteria; phylum Bacteroidota; class Bacteroidia; order Chitinophagales; family Chitinophagaceae; genus Ginsengibacter. The sequence continues at coordinate 6,264 of DASSHD010000012.1, forward strand.
AGAGCATTTAAAAACAGTAAATTATTTCCCGGTATTATTAAGGCCGCAAGAACAAAAGCGTGAGATGATAACCGGTAACGATTGGAAGGTTGTGCAAAATTTTGAAATAGAAACAGATTTATGATTCCACAGGCATATATAACCGCATGGCGTAAAAAAGCTCCCTGGCAGGAGGATTTTCAGGTAGAACAGGATCTGGTAATTGAGCGGGCTTTAATGGCAATATATGGTGATGAATATTTAAAAGAGAGATTGGCGTTTAGAGGCGGCACTGCTTTACACAAATTGTTTCTGCCGCCAGCCGTCAGGTATTCTGAAGATATAGACCTGGTACAGATTGCAGCAGGGCCATTCGGGCCAATTATGGATAAACTTCGTGAAGTATTGTCTTTTTTGGGTGATAAACCAATACGTAAACAAAAACAACATAATAACACATTGGTATATCGTTTTGATTCAGAGGGCGGAATTCCGTTAAGATTAAAAGTTGAGGTTAATTGCCGTGAGCACCATACTATTTATGGTATTCATGAAGTAAAACACGTTATGCAATCCGAATGGTTTACCAGTGAAGCTTTAATAGCAACTTATGAGTTAGCCGAATTATTAGGAACTAAATTGCGTGCCCTATATCAAAGGCGAAAAGGACGCGACTTATTTGATTTGTGGTTTGCAATGACACAGAAGAATGTTGAGCCTCGCCAAATTATTGAAGCATGGAATTTTTATATGAAAGAAGAAGATAACAGTGTGACGCAAAGGGAATTTTTGGAAAATATGGAAAAGAAGATTGAAGATGCTGATTTCACAGGTGATATGAATGGGTTATTGAGAACTGGTATAAGCTATGATATAAACGAAGCTTACAAAATAATAAAAATTAAAATTTTAGAAAAAATATAAAGAAAAGTGTGTGTCCTTGTACGAATTTAATATGCCCGATACAACATCAAAGGCAAATGCCGTATGGGATGGGGTAGCTATAGCCGATAGGGAAGATGATTCTTACAGAATATTACTATTCGCTCTTCATTCATTTTATATAGAAGTATTTTACGAGAAGATCAAAAATGAAATAGCAAGGTTCAGGTCATTTGGCACTAGGTTGTCCTCATTGTGTTGAATCAATACAAACTTTAAATAAACTCTTCTCAAAGTACAAAAGCGAGGATTTCCAAATTGTAAGTATTAACCCCTACGACACCAAAGAGTCTATCCTAAAATTCAAT
>DASSHD010000013.1:0-3734 GCA_035693085.1 Hanamia sp.
TCCTGTAACAGCTTTTTTAATTCTGTATTTTCCTTACGGAGTTGCTCATTCTCCGTTATAAGCAATAATATTTGTTCTTCAACTTTCAATATGCAAATAAACTAAATTTGTGAATAACTTTTTTAACCTGAATAGTTACAATTTTTCAATTGTAACCAGGATGTAAATAAGTTTTTAAAATGTTGGAAAAATTCTAATAGTTATTGAGATATGATCCCTGTTTTACTCTCTTTGTAACAGTAATACTTAAATGAAAAATTTCTTCCCAATCGGGATTTCTAATACCATAAGCGATGTTTCTTTATTAAAATTTTATTTTAAAGACATACCCGAAGGAAACTATACTGTTTACATAAATTATGATAAAGGAATTGATGCAGCGGAGTTTTCAGTCTGGCAAACACAAACGCAAATATCAGATTGGATAGATGGTTATGCTTCCTCAATCCAAAAATTTCAAACACAGAAAGCAGGTAACATCCATATAAATAAATTGAATCAAACCATTTCTTTCAGGTTTAAAACAACAGCAGAACGTAATAAATTCACACTTGCTAAAATTGTGTTTGTACGAAATAAATGACAGGGATAAACTTTTTTGTGCTTTCGGCGGTTAAAATCAGGAATCGGGGAAATTTGTTTGTTTGCTGATAGCCTGCCTGACGGTAGTCCGGGTAGATTTGTTTGCTATTTAGTAAAAACTGATTACCGACCGCAGATTAAATTTAAATTTGGAATTTGCAGATATTTTAAACTGAAAAATAAAATAGGATAATTTTAAAAATATAAATTAAACACAACATGGCTCGCTCTATCAATAATTCAATTTCAAGACGAAAATTGCTTGGTTATCTTACCACAGCATCTATTGGTACAGCCGGTTTATTGGGTTCGCCTGCAAAAGTATTCGCAGGAGGGAATGACTTTGACATGCCTCCGAAAGATAAAAATTCTGGTACACGGGTATATAACATTCGTGATTTTGGAGCAGCAGGCAATGGGAAAACGCTGGACACACAAGCGTTGCAAAAAGCTATTGATGCCTGTAATAATGACGAGGGAGGTATTGTGCTAGTGCCCGCCGGTGTTTTTGTAATTGGCACGGTGCAACTAAAAAGCAATGTTACCCTCCACATTGCTTCGATGGGAGTATTGTTAGGTACCGATGATGGAAGGCAATATTATGCAGATAAAAATATACCCCTCACCGGAGACACAACGATGGACGATGGTAATGTAGGATTGATATATGCTGTAAGGGCAGAAAATTTTAGTATCGAAGGAACGGGGACCATAGACGGGAACGGGGCGCGGTTTAGAAGCCCTGCGAAAGGAGTTCCGTCGCCGGCAGGTATCAGCGATTCGCAACGCCCTTATCATCTCTTATTCTATCAGTGTAAAAATATTGCTGTCAACGATATTTTTTTGAAAGACTGTGCTTATCATTCTCTCAGAGTGGTGCAGTGTGAATATGCGAAGTTTGAAGGATTGCACATTCATAGCCGTGTTATTCACAATAACGATGGCTTCCATTTTATCAGCAGCAGATATGTACATGTAAGTAAATGCGATGTGCAGGTTGAGGACGATGCCTGCGCGTTGTTTGGCAGTTGCCAGTTTTTTACGATAAGTGATTCATCTTTCAGTACACGTTGGTCAATATTTCGCTTCGGCGGTGGCATTGCGGAAAACATAACGGTATCTAATTGTATCATATACGACACGTATGGATGTCCTGTAAAAATGCTGTGCGGGAGAGGTTCCCGTATTGAAAACATTCTATTCTCTAATATTATTATGAAAGATGTTACCGGCCCTATTTCTATCGGACTGACCACAGGGCATGATGGTACCGAAGCATTGGCCGATGTGCCCGGAATTGTACGTAATATTTCCTTTAACAACATAAGAGCTACTGTAGTAAAGCCGGTTACACCACCCTATGCGGAAGGAAATGATTTCCGCCCGGCTGAATTTTTTTCGTGTATAACACTGGATGCAATAGAAGATGTATATCTTGAAAATATTTCTTTAAGTGATGTCCATGTTACTTTCCCCGGAGGCGGCACAGCAGAACAAGGTGCCGTGCGTGATGTGCCCCAAATAGCCGGAGAATATTTTGAAATGGGCATTCCGCCTTCCTATGCGCTCTACGCGAGGAACGTAAAAGGGCTAACGCTTCAAAACATTCGGTTTGAAAAAGCAGCAACGGATGCAAGACCGGCTGTCGTGTTTGATCACCTGGAAGATGTGTCAGTAAATGGATTAAGTGTACAGGGAGATAAGGCTGCTGAGTCGGTTGTAAGATGTATTGAAAGTAAATCTATTCTTCTAAATGCTGTAAAAGTTCTGACAGATTCGTCTGTGTTTATGCAGGTGGAAGGGACTGCAAGTAAGGATATATCTTTGTTCGCAAGTGATATATCTAAATCAAAAAAGCCACTGGAGTTTAGCAGCGGTGCAGACAGCCAATCTGTGAAGATGAACGTTTGAATTTTTTAGCCTGAGTGGGTTTCTTCTTAAAAATTAATATAAGTTAAATAGCAAAAAGAAGCACCTAAAATTGATTTGTTTTTATAGAAATCAAGCAGTCCCGGCCGATATCGGTAAGTTGTGTGATTATGCATAAAAGTTATGCCGGATTTGAGTTGTTTTTTATTGATTAAAAGCTGTAAGTAATTCCTGCAGAAAAGAAGAAAATATTGTTTAAATTTTCGATCTTCGTTCTGGAGACGGGAATACCGGAAGGAGGCGTAACCGTTAACTCCACTACATTAGGATTCACTGGAAATGCTTCTGTGGGAGTAATATCAAATACAAATTTCCCCAGCGAATAATCTACCGGCAAACTGAATTCATAATCCATTATTTTAAAGTTGGATACATTTGGCAAATACGCCTTTATGGTGGTGCCACTGCCTGTTTGATCCTTTCGTTTTGTTGCAAATTTTCTTTTTGTATAATAGGAGTTGTAATAGTTTTGTGTACCTGCATTTATTAAAAGAGAGGGGTTAACCTCAAGATTATCATCCGCGAAAAAAAAGGAATGGCCGAGTCCAAACGCTGCGTAATAATCGTCTCTTGTATTAAAAACGATTCCGCCCTGTAACAGGGGTTTTATAAAGCCAAAATCATAAGAGAATGTTCCATTCAAACTTCCTTTGGTTTCTGCTCTTACATTCTTGCTCTGACTGTTATAAAAATCTTTCTCTGCCGATATAATACCCGAAAACTTATTCTTTGTAAAAGCATATCCCGCTTCTATCTCCACAAGGTCAACGCGGCGGTTTCCGGCGCTGGTCATATAAGAAAGAGAAGTGCCTGCATAGAAACCCGATTTATTATAATAATTGAAAGAAGGCGTCAGGTAAGGAATCCTGAGTGAGTCGTGCCTGCCAGAATAAACGTTGTTACTTAGATAACTCAAACCCGCTTCAAAATATGATTTATCAGTTCCATCACTTTTAGTTGAGTCCTGGGCTTTCACATTTGGAAGCACAGAAAAAAAAGTTATGCATACGAAAAGACAACGATAGATTTTTTTCATAAATTCTTTCAGTTATATTTTATTCGGGGAAGCAGGTAATTATTTGTTCTGATGTTAACGCCTAAATTTTACTAATTATATTTTTTCAAAATAAATTGACGATAAAATGAAAGAAGGTTTAATAAGCGGTTAAAATATGACAGATTGATTACAATTGGGAATCAGAAGTTCCGATGGCTACCCGGAC
>DASSHD010000014.1:0-5998 GCA_035693085.1 Hanamia sp.
ACCAATACTTCCAATCCATTTGTAATGATAGGCGCCGGCCTGGTTGCGCGAAAAGCGCGTGAACACGGCCTTGATAAAAAGCCCTGGGTAAAAACATCGCTTGCTCCAGGATCAAAAGTAGTAACGGATTATCTTAAAAAAGCCGACCTGCTCACTGATTTGGAATCATTGGATTTTCACCTGGTTGGTTATGGTTGCACTTCCTGTATTGGAAATTCCGGCCCGTTGCCGCCATATATGGCTAAGGCTGTAGAAGAGCACGAACTGGTAGTAGCTTCTGTACTTTCAGGAAACAGAAATTTTGAAGCCAGGATTCACCCACAGGTAAAAATGAATTTTTTGATGTCGCCAATGTTAGTAGTAGCTTATGCTATTGCGGGCCGCATTGATATTGATTTAACCAAAGAACCGATTAGCTATGATTCAAACCTGCAGCCGGTTTATCTTAAAGATATCTGGCCTACCGATGATGAAATAAATGAAGTGATGGCCAAAGTTCTTTCGCCAAAAGATTTCTCTAAAAACTATGGTGAAATTTTTGAAGGAAATGAAATATGGAGAAACCTGAAAGTGCCGGAAGACAAATTATATATTTGGGACAAAGATTCCACTTATGTAAAAGAAGTTCCTTTCTTTTATAATCTTCCTGATCACGCAGAGGATACCAAAGACATTGTCAATGCGAGGGCATTATTGGTGTTGGGCGATAGCATCACTACCGACCACATTTCACCTGCGGGGCAGTTTAATGAAAAATCATCTGCCGGGCAATATCTTATCAGTAAAGGAGTAAAAAGAGAGAATTTTAATTCTTATGGTTCACGGCGTGGGAATGACGAAGTGATGGTTCGTGGCACGTTTGCTAACGTCCGCATAAAAAATCAATTAGCCATAAAAGAAGGTGGATACACCACTTACCTGCCGGATAATAAAGAAATGAGTGTGTATGATGCTTCCATAAAATATAAAGAAACAAAAACACCATTGATTGTATTGGCCGGAAAAGAATATGGCAGTGGCTCTTCAAGAGACTGGGCAGCTAAAGGAGCGTTTTTACTAGGGATAGAAGCAGTAATAGCAGAAAGTTATGAGCGCATACACAGAAGTAATTTGGTAGGAATGGGCGTGTTGCCTCTTGAATATAAAAAAGGAGAAACCGCTCAAAGCCTTGGACTTACCGGCAAGGAAACATTTAGTATAACCGGATTAGCGGGGAAAATAAAACCCTTGCAGGAAATGAAGGTGATTGCAAAAAAAGAGGACGGCACTGAAATAAAATTCAATGTCATTGCGAGAATGGATTCACAAATTGAGATTGAATATTACAGGAATGGAGGAATATTGCAATATGTGTTGAGGCAGTTTTTACATAAATAAGCCTGACGGTCTCCGTCTGGTTTATTAAATATGTTGGATTGTTAGATTGGTTGAATTGTTGGATCTCCAAATAAGATATTAGGTAAAATAGAAATTACTGTTATTCCTTTGTTTACTGTAAAAAGGATTCAAAATGTTCTTTTTTATACAGTAATCTCCTCCCCTTTCCATGCCGAAAACTTTAGGAAAAGCAACTCTTCCTAATTCGTAAAAATCTGTGCAATCCCCGCCTGAACGGATTCAGTCGGGCAGGCGTGGCAAAAATTATTCTTAACCATAAAAAAAATTATCATGAAAAGTGAACATTTGTATTCAATACCCACCCACGAAAATGCAACGGCAAGAGCCAAAGCGGCACCTGAAATAATGGATGCCTGGCGCAATTTTAGCAGAACAGTTTTTAAAGCCGGTGCGCTGGATGAAAAGACAAAACAATTAATTGCCATTGCGGTGGCACACACAACGCAATGCCCTTATTGTATTCATAGCCACACCGAACAGGCAATGAAAAAAGGTTGCACTAAAGAAGAAATAATAGAAGCCGTGTGGGTGGCTGCGGAAATGAGAGCCGGTGCAGCGTACGCACATTCTGCTTTGGCAGAGGACGAAATGGAAGCGGTGGAAAAAGCGAAGGTGGGTTAGAAAAAAATATTATGGAATCCAGTTTTAATTAGTTCTTTATTTGAGAACTTATTGTATCTTTGATTCTTAATTCATTCGATGAAACGAATAATTGCAAAGCGGGTGCTTCGTGATTTTTGGGAAAAACATCCTGATTCGGAACAATATCTGAAAACATGGTACGACACTACCAAAAATTCAAAATGGAAGTCACCCAACGAGGTTAAGCAAACATTCATTAATGCGAGTGTTTTAAAAAACGGGCGGATAGTTTTTAATATAAAAGGAAATTCGTATCGGCTTATCGTGAAATTCAATTTTGAAAGGCAATGGGCATTTATTCGATTTATTGGTACACATCCCGAATATGATAAAATAGATGCCGATTCAATTTAAATTAAAGAAATATGGAGCTAAAACCAATTAAAACAGAAACAGAATATACTAAAGCACTTAAAAGGCTTGAGGTGATTTTTGATGCACCAGCCAATACAAAAGAAGGAGATGAGGCGGAAATTTTGTCAATGCTCATTGAAAATTATGAGGATGAACATTACCCGATTGAAGCAGCAGATCCAATTGAAGCCATTAAAATCCGTATGGAAGAGATGAATTTGATGCAGAAAGATTTGATTGGAATTGTAGGTGGAAAAAGCCGGGTATCTGAAGTATTGAATAGGAAAAAAAGATTAACTGTTGATATGATCAGGGAACTGGAACCGCTTCTGCATATTTCGGCTTCGGTTCTTGTTAATAGTTACCAGCTTTCAAAATAATTTTTACTTTTTTAGGTATTAATATAAAAATACCTTCAACAGTTTCAGCACATCAACCAGCTTCTCTCAACTATCATGTACGTTAGATAAATTTGTGTAACAAATTCCAACCTGATTGCCGTCAGGCAGGTCTGTGGAAATCTGTGTAATCAGTGGCAAAAGGCTTTTGAACTGAAAGTTCAAAAAGAATAATAGCACATTTTCATGCGGCGTGAAGTAAAATTTCTTTTCTGAAGATTTGCGTAGCTTGTTTTTTATTTGGATGATATCCCTTACCACATTAATAATTATCTCATGCCTAAAAACATCACCCAGGAGCAAAAAAGATTAAAAGAAAATTATGCCAAAAATAAGAAATGGCTGAAGTGGGGGCCCTATTTATCCGAAAGACAATGGGGCACGGTAAGAGAAGATTATAGCGCCGATGGGGATGCCTGGAATTATATCACGCATGATATGTCGCGATCAAAAGCGTACAGATGGGGTGAAGATGGAATTGCAGGAATCTCTGATGACAAACAACGGATCTGTTTTGCCATTGCCTTATGGAATGGCAAGGATGAAATTTTAAAAGAAAAACTTTTCGGGCTTACACCCAAACATGGTAACCATGGTGAAGATGTAAAGGAATTGTATTACTACCTGGATAATACGCCTACTCATTCTTACATGAAATATTTGTATAAATATCCACAGGCTACCTTTCCCTATCATGAACTGGAACAAAAAAATAAAATCAGGACCAAGAATGAAAACGAGTACGAAATCAATGATACCGGCGTATTTAGTGATGGCCGTTATTTTGATGTTTTTTTAGAATATGCAAAAAATAATGAAGAAGATATTTGTATAAAAATTTCTATCCACAACAGGTCACAGCAAAACGCACCGATTACTGTACTGCCCACATTATGGATGCGGAATTTATGGTCTTACGGATTAATAAAGGAAAAGCCTGTTATAGAATTGATAGAACAAAATGAGGATTTTGGTGAATTGAAAATCAGGGATAGCAGGATGGGAGAGTATTCATTTTATTTTCAAAATTCCGAAAAGGTTTTATTTACCGAAAATGAAACCAATAACCAACGGCTCCATAATATTCCAAATGAAAGCCCATACACAAAAGATGCTTTTCATGAAGCGGTAACGACTAATAATTACAAAATATTTAAGGATAAAAAAAGCGGTACCAAATGTGCGCCGTTCTATTATTTTGATGTGGAAGCTCAAAGTTCCGTCACTCTTAAATTGCGTTTAAGCAAGGAAGAATTAAATGAGCCGCTTAATAAAAGTTTTGATGAAATATTTACCCAACGTTTACAGGAAGCCGATGAGTTTTATAGCCAGTTAATTATTTGCAAGGATAACGATTTAAAGAATATTCAACGGCAGGCGTATGCCGGAATGCTATGGAATAAGCAATTTTATTATATTGATATTCCTGATTGGCTCAAGGGCGACCCCGGCCAGCCACCGCCTCCCGAACAAAGAAAAACCGGGCGCAACAGTGATTGGCAAACATTGAATAATGAAGACATTATTTCCATGCCCGACAAATGGGAATACCCGTGGTATGCAGCGTGGGACCTGCCTTTCCATTGCGTTCCGTTGGCCTCGTTGGATGCGCAGTTTGCCAAAGACCAATTGATTTTATTATTAAGAGAATGGTACATGAATCCTTATGGACAGATACCCGCGTACGAATGGAATTTTAGCGATGTAAATCCGCCGGTGCAGGCGTGGGCCTGTATGCAGGTTTACAAAATAGACAAAGAAAAAACCGGTGTAGGAGATACGCTGTTTTTAGAGAGAACTTTTCAAAAGTTGCTCATCAATTTTACCTGGTGGGTGAACCGGAAAGACACGTTAAACAACAATGTTTTTGAAGGAGGCTTTTTAGGCCTTGATAATATTGGGGTTTTTGACAGAAGCAGTGTGCCCGGTGGCGGGCGCCTGGAGCAGGCGGATGGCACCGCATGGATGGGAATGTATTGTTTGAACATGCTGGAAATAGCGCTGGAACTGGCTCAAACCAACAAGGCTTATGAAGACCTGGCAACCAAATTCTTTGAGCATTTTACGTATATCGCTGAATCCATTAATCATATTCGCGAAGATTTTAAAGGAGCATGGGATGAAGAAGAAGGCTTTTTTTATGACGTGTTGAAAATGCCCGACAGAAGTTTTATACCGGTGAAAGTACGCTCTCTTGTTGGCCTTACGTCATTGTTTGCTGTACATGTAATTGACAAATCATTGTTGAAAAAGTTACCTGATTTTCATCGCCGCCTGAGATGGTTTGTGAGGTATCAACAAAAAAATGACCAATATTCTGTGATAGAAGATATCGGCAAAAAGGATAAGATCCTGCTTTCCCTGGCGCCTCATAAAAGATTGACAAAGATCCTATGTGCTTTATTAGATGAAAAAGAATTTTTGTCGCCGATTGGCATTCGTTCCCTTTCAAAAGTTCATGAAACGCCTTACCAGATTAATATTGGCGGAAAAGAGTTCGGATTAGATTACCAGCCCGGCGATTCCACTTCTACTCTTTTTGGCGGCAACTCCAATTGGCGCGGCCCGGTATGGATGCCGATGAACTACCTGATGATAGTGGCTTTGGAGAAATATTATCAATATTTTGAAGAAGAATTGCAATTAGAAATGCCCTCACATTCCGGGAATATGGCCAATCTAAGAACAGTGGCGGAAGATTTGCGCAGACGCCTCACCGGGATATTTACACTCGATACCGAAGAAAAAAGAAAAGTAAATGGGCAAAATAATTTATTTAATCATGATACTTTTTTCAAAGAACTGGTTTTGTTTTATGAATGTTTTCACGGTGATAACGGAAGAGGGATAGGCGCTTCTCATCAAACGGGATGGACCGGTATTGTTGCGGAAATAATAAGATGTAGGGAGAGGTAGGATAAATGAATAATAACAACACTCCCTTTTAAAGATCTTTCCAAGATTCATCTTCGTCAATGGTTAGCCACTCTTTTGAGAGTGATTGCTCAAAAAGGAGTATTGAACTTTTGTCAACATTTTTATTGTTGATTTTGAATTCAAGAAAACGCAAATATTCAACTACTTCGGATAAATATTTATCCGGGAGTTGCTCCAGGTAGTACTGAATTTTTTCTTTGTTTTCGATTAACATATCTCTAAATTAATTAAAATTTTGGAAGAGGTAACTTAGGATTAAGTTGTAATAG
>DASSHD010000015.1:0-2175 GCA_035693085.1 Hanamia sp.
CAATTATGATACTTTCTTCATTAACATAAGTAAGCGTTCCTTCTGATTTCGTGCCATCATTTAAAACCACTTCCACTTTACGGCCGATGTTTTTTTTGTACTGGCGTAATAATTTCAACGGCCTGTCAACTCCAAAAGAAGAAACTTCCAGCGAAAAATTATTGTTACCAAAAAGTTGGGTTTCTTCGATAAATTTATAAAGAGCTTTATTTATAGAGGTACAATTATCAATGGTAATGCCTTTATCGCCATCCAATAAAACAGTGATCTTGTTTACCGGAGCGCTTTTTACTTCCACAAGAAATAAGTTTTCCGATTTTTCGATAAAATGTTTTACAAACTCCTCAATCTTCTCAAGTTCGGTAGAAGTAGTCATTGTCATTGTTCTCTTTTGGAAATAGAAGAAGGGAACGCTTCCGTCCCCTTCACTAATCTTTTACACCGCAAAGATAAGCTAAATAAGAGTTACACTCCAAATTATGTTTTGGGAAATTAATTCATTAACAAATTTTTGAATCATATTTACATGAACGGAAGCCCTGTTTAAATTAAAAGATTTATTTTTGAAACATGATATTCAGAACCATAGCCGAAATTTTTTTAATTTATTTGTTATACAAGTTGATATTCGATTTCATAATCCCGATATATGAATCTTCTAAAAAAATCAAAAAGCAATTTGGAGAGATGCAGGATAAAATGGAGCATGATATAAATAATTATCAAAACCATCAAAAAACTCCTTCTACTGAGCAGGTGCCAAAGAAGGAAGGCGATTACATTGACTTTGAAGAAGTGAAAAAATAATCGAGACGGCAATCATTACAACCCAAGATTCTCTATTCTTTTTTCCGGCGTTAGAAGGATTGTTTGTAAGCCCGTTTTTTTAGCTCCTTCGATATTTAGCTCAGAATCATCAATAAAAAGAGTTTTATTGGCATCAATGCCAAGTTCATTTATTACCCATTCATAACAAGTTGTATCTGGTTTTCGTAACCCGATGGTGCAGGAATAGAATGCTCTGTCAAAATATTCTTCAAAAGATTTCTCTCTTTTTTTATTATGGAAGATTTCATTAAATGAACTAAGGTGAATATAATTGGTGTTACTCAAAAGGAATATTTTATATTTTGGTCTGATGCCATTTAAAAATTTGAGGCTGCTTTCACGAAACGATACTAACATGGCATTCCAGGCATTTCTGATTTCTCCAGGCGATAAATTTAAACCTGTACAACGATTCAATTCTTTATAAAAGTCGTCATCACTAATTTTTCCGGTTTCTAATTTTTGGAAAAGCTGATTAGCATCTGTCTGTGAATACATTTGGTCAAAATCAGCAATGCCCAGGTTTTCAAATGCATAACGGGTGCGGTTATAATCAATATCTAATAAAACGCCGCCGAGGTCAAAAATGATATTTTCTATTTTTTCCATGAACAAAGAAAATTATTTTTGTTGACTTGATGAATTTTTTATATGAAATAAGGATAGGAAAACTTCAGGTGGAAAAAATAATAAATTAAAATGATTTAATTTTATAGAAAATAAAAGCTCATTTATGTCTGCAATTCCTAAAATATGTATTTCTGAAAAAGAATATTTGGATGAAGAAAGAAAAGCGCTAAACAAAAGTGAATATTATAAAGGAGAAATATTTGCAATGGCGGGCGCTACAAAAGTGCATAACAGAATAGTAGCATCTGTTATTTCAGCAATTGGCCAATATCTTAAAGGAAAGGATTGCTATTATTATCCAAGCGACCTCAGAGTTCATAATAGCGAAAACACTTTATACACTTATCCTGACGTAATAATCGTTTGTGGTAAAGAAGAATATTTAGATGATGAATTTGATACGCTTCTGAATCCAACGGTTTTAATTGAAGTGCTTTCACCTTCTACTGAGAATTATGACAGAGGAACAAAATTCAAATTATACCGCTCTATTCCTTCACTTAAAAATTATATTTTAGTAAGTAGCACAGAATATGCGGCGGAGGTTTACACACGTATTGAAAATGATGAATGGAAATTAAATACAACCAAAGAAAAGACGGGAAATATTCATATCAGCGCTATAGATTTTGATCTTTCCCTTGCAGACGTTTATGCCCAGGTAGATAATTTGATTCCAGCAGAATAAGGTTTAATACTTTTATTGAGGTAATAAAA
>DASSHD010000016.1:0-4748 GCA_035693085.1 Hanamia sp.
AAGGGTCATTAATTGAGATAGGATTATTATTCATGGCCGAGTACATACTCTGTCCATAATCCGGTTTGGGGTCAATTTGCCACCACCTGCCTAATTGTGGGTCAAGGCTCCTAAAGTTGGTTGCATATAATTCTAATCCGCAGCCATCGGAGAACTCTTTGCTTTGCAGTTCAGAACCTTTGTTGTATTTGTATTTATTTTCAGGTGCGTTGTTTAAAGCCTTATCGCTTATCCCCGCCATAGTAAGTCCGAACGGATAATAGTTTTCAAAGAACTTTTCTCTTGTAAATATACAATTAGAAATCCTGATTATTCATTTGTTTACTGCAACTACTGCAAGTATTTATTGAAGTCGTTGGTCGGGAGACCAGACAGCATCCACTCAAAAAAGAACACCCACAGGGGCTAAAAACCCTATTTAATTTCTTTTATCAAATATATATACTATGAATAATAACAAAAAAGGGAAGAGTGTTATAGATAATAAAACATAAAACTTATATATTTTTTGCTTTTGCTTAGAAAGAGAGTTGAATTTTTCAATATATAGAAGGTGTTTATTTGTATTAAAATAATATCTTTTAATTAATATAAACAATATAATCATTAAAAGCATAAAAATAACAAGAAAGGGAACTTCTTTCAATCCAATTTCGAAATGCCCTTCATTATACAGTTCTAGGAAAATCAAAGCTATCAAAACGCATGCAACAACAATTGAAAAAGAAATAACACTAACAGTTTGAAACCATGGGATAACATTCCGTCCCTTTTTTTTCATATTATAAAAGTGATTATAAAGAACTGATATTATGATTGAATCTAATTTCATGTGATATAAACTTTTAGATAAGGTTTGTTATTTTCTTATTGCATCAATTGTATAAGAAAGAATAGCATAAGGAAGAGAAAATTCAGGAAATAAACTCCTACAACAACGGCTCCTACTCCTTGAGCCATTTCTACATAATCGTGTTTATTATATCCTTCATAAATTTGATGTCCAGCAACGATACCACTTGCCAATTTTCCGACTATTCCTGCAACAGGAATTTTTTCAAGAGGCGTAATAGCTTTCTGGGAGTTTGTAATCAAATTCGCCATCTTTTGAGAACCTCTTAAAGCTAAATCTGCGGATACTGATACTTTCTCAATTTGCGAAGAAGCGTGGATAACATCATTTTCTGTATTTGGGGGTTCTGTATTTGCTACATCTTTTTTAGTTGTACTTGGTTTCGCTTCGGCGGATTCCGAGTTTGAAGTATTGTTTGCATATTGCACATCATAACTTCCGTCAGAATTTAAAGTATAAGTATTACCATTGTCGGCTGCTGTGTACGTTCCACTAGCACCTATATCTTTAGCATCTTTTCCATATGCTTTTTGCGCATCGGCAGTACTATGTACATCTTTGTCATAAAATGGATGAGTAAATCCATTTTTATCTTTCTTTCCACTATTAACCCAATCTTCCCCCTCCATTCCATCCGGATCAATAAATCTTAAAGGATTATCAAATGCATAATTATAAGGCGAGAACCTTCGCATCTGGTCTGCCTTAGGGTCAATGGTCCACCAGCGGCCTAACTGAGGGTCTTGCATCCTTGCTCCAAAATCATATTCTTCAAGTCCGCTTCCATCACTAAATTCCTCATGCTGCAATTCTTTCCCGTTGTATTTGTATCTATTTTCCAATCCTCCCGCAGCCCTATCACTTATCCCTGCCATAGTCAATCCGAACGGGTAATAACTACCAATCCTTTTTTGATGCGTTTATAAAAACTCCTAACTGCTTCGTGCCAACTCAAAGGACTTGCCTACCGGCAGGCTTTTTTCAACCGACAAGTTAATAACTTTTTCTTTTCAATTGAAGGAAAAAAATATCTCTCTTTCTGTAATGATAAAGGCAATAAATCTCCTTTTTTACTTTCAAGGCTGTAAGAATACTTATTGTAAAATGATTATAACTGATATAGTTAAATGAAAAAAATCCTATGATGCTTGTTACAGCAAATGGACAAATAATCAGGATTCTTATTTGTTCGTAGTTGCGAACATACGGACGGCAGCTCTCTTATTATTTGCGCATTCTAAGGACAGCAAGGAACAGAAGTTCTTTTTTTATTTTGTGACACTAAGAATAGCTGGATCAATATGTGCCGGAATCTGCAATCAAAAACTATAATGTATGGGCGGTTGCTGCGGTGGTATAATAAGGTCAGGACTTATATTAGGCAACGCTTTTCTTAATGTTGCTAAGTCTTTATTAGATGTGTCTATAAATGTCCATTTAACTCCATTATCTGTTGATATTGCTATTAAGGTTGACGTGCTTATTAATCTACCCTGTGTCAATTTTATTTCTGTATGCTGTTCAATGGTCGCTTGTAATTCTTTGCCACTCCTTACAATCTTTGATGGTTCGCCAAAAGTAATATTACTAAAACTCATGCCTTGCTCCTTCATATCATTTTTAGTTTTAGTTAGTACATCTGCCATTCGTGCTGTACCGCCCATTGATTTTAATATTAATGGATATGTATAACTCGCAAATTCTTTAAAGCCGCTGCTTACAAAAGCGGAACCCATTTTTGCTGCTTGCTCTTGTAAGTTTTGACTTGCATTTTTTACTTGGGCTTTGCAAGAAAAGACCATGAAAACTAAAACAGCAAAACTTAGTAAGAGGGATTTCATAAAATAAGTATTAATTATTTTTTCCCAAATCATATTTATCAAGTATCTTCTCAAAAAAGATTTCTTTAAATCCTGCTGCTAATAGTTTTTTCTTTGTGGCTTCCCCTGTAAGATAAAGCGGCGATTTTCCTGCGAAACTTCCAAAGCAAACATCTGTTCTAAAAAACCCTTCTGATAATAAAACTGGATTTTTCAAATAAACTGGATTTGCTCCAATGATTTCTTCGTAGCCTTTGCAAATTGAATTATAATTTAGAAATTTGGTTTTTCTCATTTTGGTATCGAATTCTATAATATTGTTTACTTTAAACCAACAAAAACCTGAGGCATTAGGTAATAAAATGAAGTCTAAGCCTGCGTATTTTTCAATCTCGCAAAATTGCTTAAATTTTGCAGAAACAATTACAAACCCATCATAGGTGCTTGAAATATTATATCTAATACTTTTTAGTTTAAAATTTGCATCTATTTGGTTCAAATCATAGATATTGCTGTACTTTGCGCATTCTTCCAATTTTAAACTTTGTAACATATCCCGTTTTATATCAGGCACATCTATTACATATCCTAAAACCATAGTTTTATTAATTAAGGGTGTTGTTTAAAAAAATCGTTTGCTGCTTGTGTATATTTTGAACCAGGATCTTTATAAAAATCTTTCATTGCTTGTATTCTTTGATGCCTAATGCTTTTCTTGAATTTTGTATGCTTTTACCTGCATCTTTTCGAGACTAAAATATAATTTCTACTTAATAATTATATGTATTCACTTCAACTGAAGCATTTATGCTTTCTAAAAAAATAATAAAATCTGAACTTAAAAAAACTCCGGAGTCTTCATTGTTTTTAACTTCAATCACGACATTGCATTTTGCTTCTAAGTTATTATCTAGCATAAATTTTCTGATTATATCAGTTTTACTTTTAAAAACTTCCATCAATTTATTTAGGGATAAATCTAATTCTTCTAGTGCATTATTTTTTTCAAGTTTATATTCCCAAAAGCATTCTTTTGAAACTGTATATTCAAGATTTTCCCCTTTTACTGCTACTTTAGTAGGAGTTATATTTATTAATTTAGAAAACTCATTTGGAATAAAGCTTTCCCCAAATATTGCTAAATATACATAAGACTGCGATAAATATTTCATTGTACAAATTTTCCAGTATGTTCAACAACTTGTTGAGTTTCTTTTCTGACGATTAATAATTCTTTAGTTGAGTTATCTCTTACTACGTCAAATAATTTTAGGTTGGTCTTGCTACCAAGAAATTCTGCTTTAAATTCATGAATATCATTAATCCCTGCTTTTTTAAGTAATTTTTTATCAACCGGTTTGAAATCTGTTTCCTTTGTTAGAGTTTTAGCATCTTGATTTCCTGTTTCGTCAACTACATCCTTTCCTGTCTGTTCTTCGAGTTCTTTCTCTGCAGCCTCTTTTACTTCATCTTCAGCACCAACCTTCAAGGCATCCTCTGCAGCAACTTCTCCTATTCGTATTATCTCACCACCTTCACCTGCCGTTACTGCATCTACACCCAACATTACTACCCCAAGTCCCGCTTCCTTCCAATCGCCATGGTATATTCCTTCACCTATTTGCTTTATGCTGCCGGCAAAAGGAACATAATCCAAACCTTCATATAAAGCGCTTCCAACACTACTCCAAAACCCGCCACTACTTTTTGATTTACCCGCAACAACAACGGGGGCTAAAGCCACCTCATTGTTGAGATTACTGCCCTGAGAAGCATCGTCTTTTCTCAAAGAATCACCGGGGTTCATTCCTGTGCCATCGGCAAAACGCACGGGATTATTAAAACCATAAGTGTAGGGACTCCATCTACACATATATTCGCTTAGGGGGTCTATAGAATGGAATCTCCCTATTTGAGGATCGTAAAATCTTGCCCCAAGATCATACTCTTCCAACCCACTTCCATCGCTGAACTCATTACTTTGTTTTTCCTTATCTAAAAACTGAAATCTGTTCTCTAATCCACCAGCACTCTTATCACTAATCCCCGCCATCGTAAGTCCGAACGGATAATAA
>DASSHD010000017.1:0-6944 GCA_035693085.1 Hanamia sp.
AGCTTTTTTATATAATGTGAATCCTGCTAACAGAGGCATGCTTCGGCTATTGCCGGAAGATGAGCAAAACAACTCTTTCGAAAAAGAGGCCGTCAAAATTGATACGCTTGACAGTAGTATGAAAATTTTTTCAATACCGAAACCTGATTTTATAAAAATAGATGTAGAGGGTTTTGAGTACAAAGTTTTGCAGGGTGCTTATGAAACTTTAAGCAATTACAGGCCTGCTCTGTTTATTGAGCTTGATGAAAATAATCTGCGTGAGCAGAAAAGTAGTGCAAAAGAATTAGTTTTTTATTTGAAACAATTGGGATATGTAATTATCAATTCAGGCACTAATAAAGAAATTAATGAAAATTCAAATTTTACCGAATGTCATTTTGATATTCTTTGCACCGCATAATAAAAAATGGCGGTAGAACAGATGAATCTCAAAATAAAAAATGCCGGGTCATTCCAATCACATATTGTATCCAATCTTTTATGTTAGAATACGTAATACAATCACAAAATAAATTCTCGCTGGGTGTAAAGGAATTATGGCAATACCGCGAATTATTTTATTTTTTTACCTGGCGGGATGTGAAAGTAAAATACAAGCAGGCCGCTCTGGGAATTTTATGGGCAATATTGCAGCCGTTGGTAATGACAATAATGTTTACTCTGATATTCAGCAAGGCATTAAATGTAAGCAGCGATGGCATTCCGTATCCGGTATTCGCATTAAGTGGTTTACTTATCTGGAATATTTTTAGCAATGGCTTGCTCAATAGTGCAAACAGCATGGTACTAAATGCCAACATAATAAAAAAAATATATTTTCCCAGGCTTATAATTCCAATGAGTACAGTACTCACCGCGTTGGTTGATTTTTTCTTTGCATTGATAATTTATTCAGTTGTATTAATTTACTATCGCCAGGATGTAAGCATTTTAAAATTATTGCTTTATCTCCCTTTGAGTATTTTAATCACTATTATCACCACTTTCGGTTTGGGTACTTTTCTGGGTGCTTTAAATGTTAAGTTCAGAGACTTTCAATACCTGCTGCCTTTTATGATACAATTTTTGTTATTTGCCAACCCGGTTTTGTACTCTGCGAAAGCTTTTACTAATCCCTATATAAGCTTTATTATGAAAGCAAACCCGATTGCATCAGCCATACAGCTTTGCCGAAGTATATTTACAGGCCAGGAGGTAGATTGGGCATCAGTAGGAATAAGCTGTATTGTTGCAATATTCTTATTAATTATGGGAATTTATACCTTTAGAAAAACAGAAGCATATTTTGCTGATTTAGCATGAAACCAATATTAGAAGTACAACATATTACCAAGAAATTTAAAATTGGCTCTAAACAGGAAAGCTATCTTTCTCTCAGGGATATTATTGCCAAACCTTTTAAGAAAAAAGAAAAAAACGTAGATACTTTTTCGGCCTTAGATAATGTAAGCTTTGACGTGTATCCGGGTGAAAGTATTGGTATTATTGGAAAAAATGGAGCCGGCAAAAGTACCATGCTGAAAATACTAAGTAAAATAACTCCACCAAGCAGTGGCAAAATTATCAGCCGTGGAAGGGTAGCGAGTTTATTGGAAGTAGGAACCGGGTTTCATCCGGAATTAAGTGGCCGCGAAAATATTTATATGAATGGGAGCATACTTGGTATGCGCAAGTTTGAAATTGATAAACATTTTGATGAAATCGTGGATTTTAGCGGCGTAGAAAAATTTCTGGACACTCCTCTGAAAAGGTACAGTAGTGGAATGCAATTACGTTTGGCTTTTGCTGTAGCTGCTTATCTAGAGCCGGAAATATTGATTATTGATGAAGTACTTGCTGTTGGCGATGCAGAGTTTCAAAAGAAATGTATTGGGAAGATGGATGCGGTAAGTAAAAGCGGAAGAACAGTTTTGTTTGTAAGCCACGACATGAATGCAATAGAGCAACTATGCCGTAAAGTTATTATCCTTGAAAAGGGAGTTTTATATAAAAAAGGAGAAACCCACGAACTGATTTCAAATTATCTGAATGAAAACAAAATATTTTCTTTTGATACGCTAAAACTGGCAGAAAAAGTATCGCTGACCAATATAAGTTTTCATCCGGAAGAAATAACTTCCGGGACTAATTTAAATTTCAAAATATCTATAGAATACGAACAAACTGCGATTCCTGCTATTCGTGATTTGTGCCTGTTAATCTATAGTTTGAAAGGAGTGAGAGTGGCAGTGGCAGATCTCAGAGAATTTATTAAAAATTTTAAGAAAGAAGAGAATACATTATCTCTTGAGGGAACGATTGAAAATATGAATCTTGTAGAAGGAGAATATTCTATCGGATTGCATTATAATATCAATGAAACCAGGAAAGATATATATGATGTCAATCAAATAAGGGTGAAGCCTTGTCTAACATCCTCGTCAATTAATCCATATAGCCCAAATTACAGAGGTTTTCTTGAATTGGGAAAAAAAATAAAAATTACTTAAAATGCCTTCAGGAAAATTTCTTCACGCTTTTTTTAGACTTTTTGGAATAAAGTTAGAAAGAACTATTTCCTCTCTTGGAAATAAATTAGCTGTTCATGGAATCAAAAAAGAGGAATACGTAATTGAAGGAGAATATATAAACTTTAAATCTTTAAATCTCCGGATTCCTGTATCTGATTCTACTCCAATTCTGGAAGGATATGAGAATGCCATAGAACTATCCAAAATGGAAGGAGCCTCATTTTTTGTGGATGCCCAAAACGAGTTAAATTTTCAGATAAATGGATTGCAATTTAAAATTAACGACAAAGAAGAATTATTCATTTTAACTGAAGTTTTTGTAGAGGGATCCTATAATTTAATTGTTCCGACACAAAAAAAGATTGCGCTTATAGATGTTGGAATGAATGTAGGAATCACCACCTTATTTTATGCTTCAAAGCCGAATGTTGAAAAGGTCTTTTCTTTCGAACCTTTTGTACCTACGTTTAATATGGCTTTAAATAATTTTCAACTCAATGAACTTTATGCCGCAAAAGTTGAAAAAAATAATTTTGGGCTGGCAAAAGAAGATTCTAATATGACTGTAACTTATTCTACCCAGGATAAAGGAAGAATGGGAATCAATGGATTTCCAAAAGATTCAGATCGTATTGCAGAAGATTTAAACGAACAACAGATAATTTTAAAGTCGGCGAGTACTCAATTTCAGCGGCTGAAAGAAAGCCTGAATAATCATTTTGTAGTTTGCAAAATTGATTGCGAAGGAGCAGAATACGAAATTATTGACTCTCTCGACGATGGAGACCAACTTTCACTACCGGATGTTTATTTTATTGAATGGCATTACAAATCTCCGGCAAACATTGTTTCAAAACTTACAGAAAATAAATATACTGTTATTAATACTAGGTTTCGTTCTTTGAATTTAGGGATGGTCTATGCCATTAAAAATAAATCCTAATAACAACTATTTTATTATTTAATTATTATGAGTTTAGTTGACATTTCAATAATAATAGCTACCAGGAATAGAGAAAAGATTTTATGGGAAACTATTGAAAAAGCTCGGCAGGCAATAAAGAATAAAAAAGTAGAACTAATAGTTGTGAATGATAGCGATAGCAGAATAATTGTCCCCCAAAAAATTTCTGATGGAATAATTTATTTAGATAATCCTCGAAAAGGTGTTTCTTCAGCACGAAATTTCGGGGCATTTAACGCAAAAGGATATATTCTTTTTTTTATTGATGATGATATGTGGATTAATAGCGAAGTAATTGATTGGATCAATTATAACCTGATTGAAAATAAAAGTGAAGAGGCAGCATATAATATGAATTGGGAATACCCGCCTTCTTTAAACGAAAAATTAATCAACAGTAAAATAGGCAAATACATTCTTGCTCACTGCTATAATACTATGTGGGGAAGAATGCATCGAAAAGAAGATAAGCCAATTAACGGCTTGTATTCATTTAATATTATTGGAAGTTGTTCTTTAATCATGAGCAAAAAAGTATTTAATAAGATAGGTGGCTATAATGAAGCAATGATATTCCAGGGCGAGGATATTGACCTATCCAATAAACTTAATAATTTTTCAATACCAATTTATTGCGTATTTGATGTTACTTTATATCACAATCATCAGGACAGGCTTGAAATTGATTCATTTTTAAAAAGAAATTCTGATGGTTTTGAATCAGAATTTAATGCTGTGAAATTGGGTTTTATTGAACCGCTTAGTGATATCAAGTATCGTGGAATTAAAAAACAAATGTTTAATTTCTTTTGCCTCACAGAAAAAGGCTGGATGTTTTTATTAAAAATTATACCTAATCAATCTTTTTTTATTTTAATAAATAATAAACTTATCGGTTATTTAGAATCTTTGCAACGCTATAAACAATGGAAAAAAATTCTTGGATAAATTATCTCGCTATTCACAATTTGAATGCCCTGACAGAAAAAAAATGAGAAAAACTGTTTTATATATCATTGACAATTTATCCGGAATTGGCGGCGCAGAATTAATGATGATAGCACCTCTTAAAGAAATTCACGATCATTACAATATTATATTGGTAACACTGGTACCAAACAATTTTTTTGAAAAAAATCATTTTGTGGGCGACAAGCAATATTGCCTGAATATGAAATCGAAAAAAGATATTTTTAGATCAGTAAAAGAATTAAAAAAAATCATAAATGAAAATCATGTAACTTTTGTCCATTCTTTTCTTTACTGGAGCGTTATTGTAGCGCGCGCCGCCTGTGGTAAAAAAATACCTCACGTTTTTAGTCTTGCTACCATGATGACTGAGCATATATACAAACACAAATGGTACAGCGGCTATACGCAATTGTTAGACCGTATTACATACAATAAGAACCAGGTAGTTATTTCTCCTACTAAGGAAGTTTTAATGGATTTTGATAAATCAATCGGGATCAAAGGGAAATCGAAAGTACTTTATAATTTTGTACGGGAGGATTTTTTTAAAAATCAAATAGAATATCAAACTTGCGGCAAAGGAATAAAATTAGTAGCCGTTGGCAATATTAAAGAAGTAAAGAATTACCAGGTAATTATTGATGCTTTGCAAATTTTACATCACATGCCTATCTCTCTTGACATATATGGTTTGGGAGATTTAAAAGAATCTCAAAAAAAACAAATTTCAGAAAATAGTCTTGCTATCAAACTGAAAGGAAGCCACGATAAAATATATGAAGTGCTTCCTAAATACGATGTGTTTATAATGAGTTCATTTCTGGAAGGTTTTGGAATTTCGGCAGCAGAAGCTATGGCTACCGGACTTCCGCTTTTACTCTCCGACATTAATTCACTAAAAGAAATTACAAAAGGAAATGCCATGTTCTTTGATCCTTATAATGCTCAAAGTTTGGCAAATAAATTATCTTCAATTTTTGACAATAAAACAGAACTGAAAATTTTTTCTGAAAATGGAAAAATTATTGCGGAAGAAAATTTTAGGAAAGAAAAATATGTAACAGGACTATTGGGTTTATATGATGAGGTTTTTGAAAACAATTAATGGCTTTCTTTGTTTTTTATTTACCGGAAGTTTCTAAGGAATTTTAAGAATACAGTAAAGCAATAAATAATGGGAATTTCTATTTATAGCAGAATGCAGGAATAGTAAAGAATAATCAGACTACATTTATTTATGAAGATAAGTAACGAAAAGTCACAGGTCAGGAGACCTGCGTCAGATAAGTTAATTTTGAATTGGATACCGATTGATTTAATTAATAAGATGGAATTAAACCAGGAAACCTATAATAAAGAAGAAGTAATTGCACAATATGATGAATTTGATTTTTTGTTTAAAGCAGAAGAAAAAATTTTTATTAAACTTCATTCGCCTTTAAGAAAATCTAATGTATTGGATATTGGAATCGGCGCCGGGCGTACTACACGGCACCTGGCAAAACTGTGCAACAAATATGTAGGCATTGACTATTCTCAGAATTTTATTGACCATTGCAAAAAAAAATTTCATGGATTAAGAAACACATTCTTTGAATTTGCTGATGCCCGTTCTATGCCACAGTTTGACGATAATATTTTTGATTTTATTCTTTTTAGTTTTAATGGTATTGATTGTATTGATATAGAAGGGCGAAAATCCGTATTGGGAGAATGTAAACGATTATTAAAAAGCGGAGGAATGTTTTGTTTTTCGTTTCATAATTTTTATACGATTCCAAAATTATATTCTTTGTATGTGTCAAAGAACCCTCTTAAATGGAAGGCATCGCTGCATAGATATAAAATGGTAAATAAACTAAACCCGGAAATAAACACCTTCAAAAATGAAGACTATATTATTTTGCGCGATGGTGAAAATGATTTTAAATCGGATGTGATGTACACCAAACCTGAATATCAATTAGAAATGCTCAAAAATTATGGGTTTGAACCAGTTTGTTTTTATGATGCTGAAAAAGGAAATAAAATTACTACTCTAAAATTAGGTGAAAGTAAAGCACAATGGATTTACGCCTTAACCAAAATAAAAAAATGAATATCCGTGCTTTGGTAAAAACCAATCTTAATGATACCGAACTAACTGAGGCAAAAAATCTTTTTGTGCATACACCTTTTTCAGCTTTCATTCAGAATCCTGAATATGAAAATGTGATTGGTAAAAACGCCTTTCATGTTTTATTATATAACGAAGATCAGAGTTCAATGGTCGGATATACTTTGGCTGAAGCAAGAAAAAAATTGTTGATTACCATTTCTTTTGGGCCGGTATGTGCTAGTGAAAATTTATTTCCCCTGCTGGCGATTTCCTGTATCAAAGCGCTTCAGGAGTATGGATTCAAAATCATTCGTTTTCAGCCTCCGTTTATTCAATCAGATACCTGGGATAAAACTATTTCTCACTTACAAAAAAAATTTACTTCTTTTTCATTGCC
>DASSHD010000018.1:0-4123 GCA_035693085.1 Hanamia sp.
TCTTCAACTTTCAATATGCAAATAAACTAAATTTGTGAATAACTTTTTTAACCTGAATAGTTACAATTTTTTTAAAATTGAATAATAATATTGATGATAGATATTTTTAAGGTTCGACCACCAAACATGAAATAAATCAAAGTACTTTAGATGATAAATCAGCCAATTCTTTCATATATTGAGCGGGTGTTTTTTGTGATTTATCAAAACATAGTACACTTTAATAATTTCTTCAGGAAAAATCTTTTATAAGATAATGTTTTTACAAACAAAATAAATAGTCAGCACGATGAATTTGCAAAGAAAGGAACGGCTTGATTCTGTTATTAAACAAAATGGACTTGGCGCTCTTGCTTTCTGGAGACCTGATGAATTAGTTCTTACCATTGGATACCAGCCATTGTGGGGATTATCATTTTTAATTTACACGAATGATGATAAACCTGTTTTATTTGTTCCTGAATCAGAACCGGAAGATATTTTACCAAAAAATATTACTGTCAAAAAATTTCCCTGGGGCGATATTTCCTGCCATGATCCGTGGGAAGTTTTATTCAAGACGATTAAAGAAATATTAGTTGAAAAAAGACTTCATCAACTTCCGGTTTCATTTGTAAGAAATATTGGCGGGACAGCGCCATGTATGATGTCGGGAGAACAACCTCCGCTTCCCGATAATTTAATTGACAAACTTTCTGAAGTAACAGAGGCTGGGTACAAAGATGTAACACAGGATTTACTTAAACTTTATTCTTTCAAAACGGAAACAGATATCCAACATTTAAAACTAACTCACAAAGTGGCAGCGATTGCTGTAAAAACTTTTTATGAAAATCTAAAGCCAGGAATTACTGAATCAGAGTTGGCGGGATTAATTGAATATGAAGTGCAGCGGATGACGGGACGTGATGGAATTCGGTTTTCGAAAGCATGGCCTTTGGTACAATCGGGTATCAATGCAATTGATGGAGGAAAGTATAACAGGTCAACCGGTAAGAAATTGCAGGATGCAGAAATGGTGATGGTTGAAATGGCCATTTGCGTGAATGGTTACTGGGCAGATATTACCCGTACCGGACAAACGGGTGAAGTAAATGCCCAGCAAAAGAAAATATTTGAAACAGTATTAGCTGCGCAACAAAAAGCAATCGCGATGATGAAGCCCGGAGTAAAGATGGCTGACGTTGATGAGATTGCCAGAAAACATATTGAAGATGCGGGATATAAAAAATTTTTTAATCATGCATTGGGGCATCATGTGGGTTTTCGATATCATGATATTGGACCGACACTTTCACCCGGTTCAACAGCAGTGATAGAAGAAGGAATGTTATTAACTGTTGAACCAGGAATATATGGAGAAGAAATAAACTGTGGCGTTCGGATAGAAGACAATGTATTGATTACAAAAAATGGCCATGAAATTTTATCTGACTATTGCAGATTATTAACATGGTAATAAAATATTTTAGACTGAAAAATAAAAAATTGAAAAAATCACTAATTGATAAAAAAGTATAATGGAAAATACAATCACGCTCAAAAATAAAAATGTATTGGTAACAGGTGGCGGCCGGGGCATTGGCGCTGGGATATGCAGGGCATTGGCTTCCTGCGGAGCCAATGTAATTATCAATTATCATCAGCATAAAGAAAGTGCAGACCTGTTGGCTGAAGAGTTGCAAAAGAATTATGGCGTGAAAGCTTTTTCTTTCAAGGCTGATGTTGCCAATGAGAAAGAAGTAATTAGAATGTTCGAGTTCATTGATAAGTCGGTTGGTTCAATTGATGTGTTGGTAAATAATGCAGGTTGCGAAACGATAGCACATGCTATGGATTTAAAATTAGAGGAATGGGATTTAATTTTCAATGTAAATTTGAAAGGCGCTTTTATTTGCTCGCAGGAGGCAGGTAAGAGAATGATAGAAAAAAACAAGGGCGTTATCATTAATATCTCTTCCATTCATGATAAAGTACCGAGAAAAGGACTGGTTCATTATTGCTCAGCCAAAGCAGGAATGAACATGATGACAAAGTGTTTGGCGCTGGAACTGGCGGCTTATAATATACGCGTGGTGGCCGTTTCACCCGGCGCTATTGAAACAGAAATGAACAGGAATGAGATTGATAAATTCGGCAGAGAAAAATTTAATAACTGGATTCCGCTTGGAAGAGTAGGTGTTGTGGAAGATGTAGCGTGGACTTGTGCATTTCTTGCCAGTGATAAAGCCGCTTATTGCACAGGTACAGAAATATATATTGACGGAGGTTATAAGGAAAGCACCATTCCTTATGATCCGCGCCCGCCGAAAAATAAATAATTGAGCCATGAATTTAATTGAAACTTACAGACATGAAGGAAGCGGCTATAATCCTTTTTTGATAAGAGAAGGCTGGCAGGTAGCACAACTGAATTATATGCCCGAACAGGATCTTTTGAACATTTCAAAGATGGACAGACATCTCTTGACGGACGAAGTTTTTGTTCTATTAAAAGGCACTTCAATTTTGATTGCAGCAACTGAAAATAATAATGAGTTTCAATTTGAATGTATTAAAATGAAAGCAGGAATTACTTATAACATACCTGTCAGATTGTGGCATAATATAGCGATGGATAAGGGCTCTGAAGTAATCATTTTTGAAAAGGATAAAACACATTTGGGAGATTTTGAGTATCAACAACTAAATGACACTCAAAAATTGGAACTTAAAAATCTTATAATAAAATCAAATAAATAATAAAGCAGGATAAAGAAAGGAATATCAAGCAGAATTATAAAGAACGAGCGATGAAAATTAAATCATTTGCGATGTGCATGGCAATGTTATTACCCGCAATACTAACATATTCACAGAGTAATGATTTGGGGAGTAAGTTACCGGAAAAAAGAAATGCTGGTACTAATAGTCCGGTAAACGAACAAATAAGCAGAATTGTTCCAAAGATTACACTTGACTCCTGTTTTAAAATTGACATATCCAATGATGGCAAAGAACGCCAGTTTCCTTTCGTGTATAAATTTGGAAAGAATATTTTCGTTTCTTATAGCGAACATCATGATGCGGTGGTGGCCTCTCCGGTAGATGCAATGATGATTTCAAGAGATAACGGAAAAACGTGGCCGGAGAAAATAACACATCCCGACTTTTATATAACTTCCATGATTAAAAAGGATGGTATTTTGTATGGCATTGTTTACTTCACCTATCCAGATTCACCGACAAAGGAAAGGATGGTTTACTGGACTTCTGATGATGAGGGTAAGTCATGGGTTAAACACTATGGAATTGTCAATGCCTCTGAGAACAAACAGTTTAAAACCACTGATGGAATATGGGGAAGCATACTTTTCCATCGCGGAATGCAGGTGATGGATGATGGTTCTATCAAAGGAGTCATGTATGGCCATTATGACGGTGATGAAAAATACAGAGTTGTGTGGGTAAAGTCTGACGATAATTGCGCAACCTGGCAAATTGTTTCCACTATCGCTGCAGGTGTTCCTGTAGATAGTTTTAACCATGCAGAAGGTTATTGCGAACCGGCTTTTACAAAAACACGCGATGGCTCTATACTTTGTGTAATGCGCATAGGTAGCTATCTGCCTTTGTATCAATCCCGCTCTTACGATAATGGTATTACCTGGTCGAAACCGGTTGTATTACCGGGACTCACGGGAAAAAGCCTGGAAAGCGTGGATCCCGATTTGGTGTTGATGAAAAATGGTATTCTGGCATTGAGTTATGGACGGCCGGGAACGAGAATTGCTTTTTCTGATGATGGCTGTGGTTATCACTGGAATTTTTCTATGGATACTTATACAAAAGAAACCACCGGGTATTCAGGAATAGTCGAAACAGGCAAAGACAGCCTTCTCTTAATAGCCGACCAGGACAGAACCGGGGCAAAAGAAATGGTAATATGGGGTAGATTCATTCATGTTAATCCTGAGCACTCTCATGTAACCGGTGATCGGATAATTAAATAATTCTGAAAGAGTAAAACTTCATTAACTGTTTGATTTCTCTCCGGAGAAAGGAGTAATTTGGAATGAGGCTATTAAGAAATGAATTTTTTGATTTAAACTATAAAAGATAATAAAGTAAAACTTATTAATAA
>DASSHD010000019.1:0-6525 GCA_035693085.1 Hanamia sp.
AATCTTTCTTGCGCGGTGAACGGTTTAAAACGTTTAAGATTATCCAGTATCTCATCTAATTGCTTCGACCACTCATCAATAAGATTTGTAGTAACAGTTAGAGAATTGATTTGAGTTTTTAATTCATTGAAAGAATTAGACAATTGTTCTTTAACTTCTCTTAGAACATTTGAAATATGAAAAATTTCTTCCTTATAATTTGAATCAACGTTTAACTTTCTAAGCTTATCTGAAGCTTCAATCCTTTTGTTGAATATTTCAAAAAAATTCAATAATTGATCTTTCGAGGGAAGAATAATTCGTTCGTCTTCCCTAATAGCTTTCAAAACAACATCTTCATCTAATTTAGACGTAAAACGAAATTTGAAAAACTCATCGGTTAGAACTAAAGAAGTGTAAAAAGGAATTTTATCGGTTTCCGCAATCGGGTATAAACTTTTATATTCTTCAATTGAATCTTGGACTATTTTAGAAAGCTCTTGTTCATAACTTGTTAGATCATTTTTAAAGAATTCTTTTAAACCCCAAGCCGCCAACTTACTTAATATGGAAGTTGCAACTTTGACCGCAATCGTTTCAATTATCATGATAATAGTAAATTTCTTTCGTTGATTAATTGTTAAGGCTAAATTATCCCAATCCCAATCTCCTTCAAATACTCAAACGTCCTATCATAATATTCCGGCTTCCTCGTAGCGTCTTCAAGGTCACCTTCAGGCACAACAATCACCATCCCTTGCCGCGCTCTGGTTAATAAAACCCGGTAAGCATTTTTCAAATATAAATTTAATTCACCCCCTAAAAACCTCATCCAAATGAAATTGCAAAAACTCTTTTTTAGGATAATATTTTTTAGGTAAGACAATTTTAGTTCCGGCTATGGAAGCAAAATATTTTGCATGGTAATCTTCATTATGTTTCTTTATTAATTCCCGCGATAGGAGAATGTCAAACTTTTCACTAATGGCAATATACCCTTTATCATACGCACGGTCGTATAAAGCAGAAAGGCAAATACCATTTTCAGGATTCAATCTTTCTTCTTCACTTTTGCTCCACGGGATAATGTGGCTGGCCAGCAATAGGTCAGGAATATCAATTCCTGTAATAGCGCACTTGCCATTATAATTGGCGATCACAATTTGCCTAAAAACATTTTGGTTCACCCTTGTTTTTACTTCTCTTAATTTGTATTCTCCCTT
Source organism: Hanamia sp. (assembly GCA_035693085.1). Classification (GTDB taxonomy): domain Bacteria; phylum Bacteroidota; class Bacteroidia; order Chitinophagales; family Chitinophagaceae; genus Ginsengibacter. Next base: position 1,203 of record DASSHD010000019.1, read on the forward strand.
TAAATGTTGGGTGCCTTTTAGTTCTTCAGCAAATTTATTTTCTATAGAAGTATGTTCTTTTTTCGCCAATATTCTTTCACTCTCAAAAAGCAATGCGTCTTTGTTGTTGATAAATTCCTGCCATATTGGTTCTACCTGCTTTTTTCCTCCCGGCAATCCGCCAATTCCTCTTTGCTGATGGAAAGGATCCACGCTTGCAAAATTATTTAAGCGCATCGCAATAGAGCCTGCGGTTCTTCCAAGAATATTTGCGAGATGAATTATTTCAGGTGTACGGGAATGTAATTTTCCGAAAGGGAGTTTTAGATAAAGGTTCAATGCAAGTATCAATTCATCTCTTGTCCATAATTTTCTTCCTTCTTGCATGGCCGATTACATTTTCCACAATGTAATAAATTCTTCGTCTTCTTCCTCGAAACAAATAAAACCACAATCCTCATTCAAACATTTTTGAATGAATGATTTTGCATTAGTATGATAGAAGTCGGCTATCTCTTCGCAACGCGCACCACAATGAGGACAAGTGAATGGCTGGTCATTCATTAAAAATATTTCCAGAGGTTGGGAGAGTGGTTGATACATGGTGTAAAGTTAGCAAAATAAGAATCGGGGGAATTTGTTGTTTTACTGGCTAAAATATGGTTCAGAATAATTAAAACCTTGCTCAGCTTCTTGATTCTGGTTCGTGAGCCACGAAACCATAGCTGCGATAAAATCCGGTAGGCATTTTTCAAATATTATTTTCTTTTTCTTTTTCTTTATTAATGTTATTCGATCTGCTGACAACAAAAGAAAAGATTTGCTCTGTTAAAATAAATTCTAAAGATTTGCATCTTTTTGAAAGTAGTTAAAAAATGGTTTTCCGAAACTACTATTAGTTTTTAATATTATTAAGGTAATTTTGATTAGATATTAATTATATGTCAATAAAAGAATTTTCAAAACAGAAAGGAATAGCCTTGGAAGAGATTAATAGTGCAAAAGATAAAACAGCAGATAATAAAAAACTTATTTCCGATATTATTTTGAAAGACGGTGTTAAACCATTTGATAACGATATGGATTTAGTGGTGTTTGGGTCAATTGCTAGAGACGAGTGCACTGGTAAAAGTGATGTTGACTGGACGTTGCTTTTGGATGGGCAGTCAGATCCTAATGATGATGAAACCGGCCGTTATATAAAGAAAAAAATGGCCGAAACTAAATTAGCTGATCCATCTCCATCCGGTTTGTTTGGCCAAATAACGTTTAGCCATGACTTAATTCATTATATTGGAGGAGAAGATGATACCAACTTTAATTTAAGCAGAAGAATTCTACTTTTATTGGAATCAGAAAGAATTGATCTCGGAGAATCTGCAGATTCATCGGGTACGGCATATAGCCGCTAATTCTTGGTATCCTTGAACGTTACCTTGCAAATGATTCTGCGTTTCATTCGGATCATGGAAAGAGAGATAATGTACCGAGGTTTTTGCTAAATGATATTGTTCGTTTTTGGAGAACCATGTGTGTTGATTTTGCATATAAACAACGGGAACAGGCAGGTAAAAATTGGGCATTGAGAAATATAAAGCTTCGAATGTCGAGAAAGATTGTTTTTATTAAGGGCCTTTTAATGTGTGCGAGTAGCTATAAAAAATCAGAAATATCTCTGACGGAAATAAAAACAAATTTTAATAGAATAGTTTCTTTAAAACCACTTGATTTCATAATTGATGAATTGATTAAATATAGAATTTCAGATAAATGGATAATCCAATTACTGAATACTTATAATAATTTCCTGGGAATGCTCAATGATGATGATTTAAGAGACTATATTAAAGAACTGCCGATGAAAGATGTTTACACAGATGAAAAGTTTTTAAAAGAAAGAAATAATGCACACTCATTTCAAGAAGCTTTAGATAAAATATTCTTTTATGAAGACACGCCATTAAAAGAATTCACTTTAAAATACGGACTATTCTAATGATAAAAGGTTATTCTACAGGAGCACTTGCAAAAGATGATTTTCAATATGCTATTCATTTGTTAGAGAAAAGCTCAGCAAATGCAATAGAGTTGTCTGCATTGAGAGAAGATGAAGTTGATTTTCTGATCAACGCTGTTGAAGATTTAGATTTAACTAAGTTTAAATATATTTCTTTTCATGCTCCCAGCAGATTGAACAATATAAATGAAGAAGAATTAATAGATATGCTGGAACCGATTGTACAAAGGGGCTGGCCCATTATTGTTCATCCTGATATAATATTAAATTACACTAACTGGATAAAACTTGGAAATTGTTTGTGCATTGAGAACATGGACAAAAGGAAAAAGATTGGGAGAACAGCAAATGACCTGGATGAAATTTTTTATAAATTACCAGATGCCTCTTTTTGTTTTGATATAGCACACGCCAGGCAAGTTGATCCAACAATGACCGAGGCTTATTATATGGTAACAAAATTTAAAAGCAGATTGAAGGAAATACATATTAGCTCAGTGAATACACAGAGTAAACATGAACCTTTAACGTTTGAATCATTATTATCATTCAAAAAACTTTCAGGTTTTATATCCGATAAAATTCCTATTATATTAGAATCCCCTGTAACTCCAAATAAAATTGAACTTGAAATGGATCTTGCTACTTCCATTTTTTTAAATGAAGATAGTGGCCAACCGTCTTATCAAAAATTAAAAGCTGTTTTAAACTTTATTAATACATAATTGATTACATGTCTAAAATGCCGCGAAACGGAGATACATCAATTCATCTCTTGTCCATAATTTTCTTCCTTCTTGCATGGCCGATTACATTTTCCACAATGTAAGAAATTCTTCATCTTCCTCCTCAAAACAAATAAAACCACAATCATCATTCAAATATTTTTCAATAAGTGATTTTGCATTAGTGTGAAAGAAGTTGGCTATTTCTTCGCAACGCGCACCACAATGAGGACAGGTAAATGGCTGGTCATTCATTAAAAATATTTCGAGTGGTTGGGAGAGTGGTTGATTCATTGCATAAAGTTAGCAAAATAAGAATCTTCGCTATTTGTGGGTTTACTGTTGCGAAGGATCGGGATGTTCCTAAAAGGAGGCAATTTTTTATTCTCAATATTTATGGTCAATTTGTGTTTCCATTTTTGCCAAATGAAATGGTAGAGGTAGCAGAATTCTTATTTACAATGACTACAATGTACAAAAAGAAATTACCAGCGCTGATAAAGCCTGTGTTTCGCCGCGTTTTTTTATTTATGATGGCGGCTTTGGTTATTGCCGGTTGCAGCACTATGCAAAAAGGAATATCGTCCGGCTGGGCTACCAAAGAGATTGCGCCGGGAGTGCACCTGTCCCACAAATATTTTACCTCTTTGTTCCATGCGCCGGAGAACATAAATATGCTCAACCTCAATCTATCGGATACTACGCTTACAATAAAGATCGCCTACAACGATTCGTTGCTGGAAACGGCCAGTGATTTCGGAAAAGCCAACCATGCGATAGCCGCTGTTAATGGCAATTTTTTTAATACACACATCGGCGGCTCCGTTTGCTTTCTGAAAGTGGATGGCCGCCTTGTAAACAGGACGCATGATGAGCTTGACGGCACGTTGTACCTTCCCTGGCTTGATACGGCCGCTATGGCTATCGGCAGAAACCACATTGCTATTATTACCAGGCCGGGCGGGGGCTGGGCACACAACCATTATGATTTTCCCACTATTATTTCGGCAGGCCCGTTATTAATATGGAATAGCAAGATCGTGCAACAGCGGCAGCATAGGTTTAATGATACCCGCTATAGCAGAACGGGCATTGGGCTTACGAAAGATCACCATCTTCTTATCATAACGGTGGATGGCAATGCCAAAGAATCTGCGGGCGTTACGATTCCTGAATTTGCGAAACTTTTCAAGGCGCTCAAATGTGTGTCGGCGCTGAACTTTGATGGCGGTGGCTCTACTACCATGTGGGTGAGCGGCGAGCCGGGTAACGGCGTGGTGAGCCACCCTACGGATAATAAGAAGTATGATCATTTTGGGGAGAGGAAAGTGGGTAATGCGATTTTGATTATGAAGAGGTAGATTGCTTTTAGCATATTAATGTTGCCCGGGTGCATTCCAAATTGTCGCTTTGCCGCGGTTAATGTGGGCGGTGGAGACACCGCCCACGGCGGAACGCCCCGGTTGGTGTCCTTCACCAACCGGCGGCACTTTGGAATGCATGTTGGTAACTTATTTCCCGGAAATAAAATTAACTTGCATTCATGTACACGCTGGAAACCATAGTTGATAAATTAAAACAGCTAAAACCGGAATTGGTTAAAAAGTACCCTGTCACCGGCATTGGTGTGTTCGGGTAGTATGCACGGGGCGAAGCTACCCCGGACAGCGATATTGATATAGCAGTAGATATTGAGGGAACAATGGGATTGAATTTTGTTGCTATGGCTAATGAAATAGAAGCACTTTTCGGAATTAAGACCGATGTAATACCAAAGCGTTCCGTAAAACCTGAATATCTGCCTTACATAGAAAAAGATATTATTTATGTCTGAAAGAAAATCTTCCGCATATATATAGGTGATACTCTTAACTGTATAAATCAGATAGGCAATTATACCGGAAACCTTTCTTTCGATGAATTTTCTTCTGATTTTATGGTTGTTGAAGCGTGTCTTTATAACGTTCAAATCATAGGTGAAGCGGTATCAAAATTATCAGAGGAAGTGAAAAAAGATAACCCTGATATTCCCTGGGTATTAATTAAAGGAATGAGAAACAGGCTTATCCACGATTATATTGGTACTGACCTACAGGTAGTGTGGAATATTATTATAAATGAGTTACCTTCTTTTGCCTAAAGACTACAACAGATTTATGACTCACTCCTTAATGAAAAGAAATAAAAAGGAACTCCTGCTTTATGTTTTTGCTTTTGATAGCTTCCCTGTTTTTACTTCTTAATCCTTTACTATGCACATCTGCCGTTGCGGAAAGTTGCCAAAATAAGAATCGGGGGAATTTGCCTGCCTACTGTTGAAAAACAGCTAACAAAATTTTTATAAATAGTATGATGTAATTGGATGACTGATAGTTATATTACAAGGTCAAATATTAAATCATAAATTATGGCTAATACTTATCATCAAATGTACATTCAGGCAGTATTTGCGGTAAAATATCGCGAAGCTGTCATTGAAAAAAAATGGAAAGAAGAATTATTTAAAGTAGTTGGAAATCTGATTAACGAAACAGAATGTAAAACCATACTTGTGAATGGTGTGGAGGATCATGTGCATTGTTTCTTTGGATTGTTACCGAAG
>DASSHD010000020.1:0-4651 GCA_035693085.1 Hanamia sp.
AAATAAGGAAATCCACTCCCCATTTGTTTGCGCACTGGAAATGTCGGTAAAGGTGTCTGGATAATAAGAGCCGTGTAACGGGAGACTGTTACGCACGGTTCTGTGAGAGGCTTAGGTTGAAATACTTTTGCCTACTCGACTGAACGAAAGAATGATAAAATTTTTGAAAATTTTTTTAGTAAAAGTTTATTAACACTCGCTCAAACCCAGAGGAACATTAACAGCAAGGCCGCCATCGGCAGTTTCTTTGTATTTACTGTTCATATCTACTGCGGTGTCCCACATGGTTTGAATTACATTATCCAAAGTTACCCTTGCATAATCAGGTGCGCTCTGTAAGGCAAGCTGACTGGCAGTTATCGCTTTTATAGCGCCCATTGTATTTCTCTCAATACAAGGAATTTGCACTAATCCAGATATAGGATCGCAGGTCATACCGAGGTGATGTTCCATAGTAATTTCGGCTGCCATCAATGCCTGGCGTTGGGTTCCACCCATACATTCTGTAAGAGCTGCCGCAGCCATTGAGGAAGATACACCAATCTCAGCCTGGCAGCCGCCCATAGCCGCAGAAATGGTTGCACCTTTTTTAAATATACTTCCCACTTCTGAAGCTGTTGATAAAAACTGGATAATTTTATCCTCATAATTTCCATCGCAAAAAATAGTATAATAACCAAGCACAGCGGGAATAACGCCGGCAGCGCCATTTGTAGGAGCTGTAACTACGCGCCCAAATGCAGCATTTTGTTCGTTTACTGCCAGGGCAAAACAGCTTACCCAATCCAGAATATAATTAAAATCTTTGCCACCTTCTTTTATTGCTGCTGTCCATGAATCAAAATCGGAATATTCTTTTCCTGCTAATAATTTTTTATTTAAATGAGCGGCTCTTCTTTTCACGTTTAAGCCACCGGGTAGAATTCCTTCTGTGTGGCATCCCAGGTACATAGATTGATGCATCGTTTCCCAGATATGTAAAAGCCCTTCTCTTGTTTTTTTTTCTGGCCGCCACGAATTCTCATTTTCCATCACCACTTCACTTATACTCATGCCTGTTTGCATGCACCAATGAATCAGATCTACAGCATCATTGATAGGAAAGGGCAAAATTATTTCTGAATCAGTATTTATTTCCTCACCTTCTTTTTTTACAAAACCACCACCAATAGAATAATAGGTTTCTGAAATGTGTTCTCCATTTTTTAAAACTGCAATAAAAGTAAGTGCATTAGGATGATAGGGTAGTGATTCGTTTTTTAAAAATTCAATATCTTCTTTTGGATCAAATTCAATTTCAAAAGTGTTATTGAGAAATAATTTTTTTTGATTCTTTATCTGGTCAATTTTTTGGGTAATTAAATTCACATTGAATGTTACCGGATCGTCTCCCGACAATCCTAATTGAACTGCGATATCAGTTCCATGCCCTTTACCTGTTTTAGCAAGTGAACCATAAAGCAGTAGCTCTATGCTAATTACCTGGCCAATAATATTTTTATTTTGTAAAGTTTGTAAAAACAATCCCGCGGCGCGCCAGGGGCCAAGCGTGTGGCTGCTTGAAGGGCCAACTCCTATCTTGAACATGTCGAAAACCGAAATTGCTTCGTGGCTCATATAAGATTTTATTAAACAAAGATAGATAGTTTGACAGGCAATATATTATTAAATAAGAAAATGATGACAGTAGAAGAACTAATATTCACAATTCTTGTTTTATGGTAACATCAGAGTCAAAAGCATGGGAAGACATAAATAAGATTTCCATAAACCTCCGGAAGAATTTTATTTTAATAATTGAGTCCGCGAGTTTATTGAGCTTTCACTGCATCTTCTTTTTCCGCTTTAAATTTCAACTCCTTATACACTTGTTCATTCCTGTCCCATTTGAAATGCATGCTAAATACAGTGAAAAAAACTGCTATACCGATTACTGTGATGATGATTAGGGTAATCAAAGAAGGAGAAATATATACCATGTTTTTGTACCAGCCATGGAAGATAACAGCTATCAGAATAGGGAGCGCAAATGTAAACCCCCACGGAGATTTGTACAAAAAGCGGCGCCAGATTTTTTTTTCTTTTTCCCTGTTCTTTTCCCAGTATTCTATAAATGATCTTTCATCTTTTGTGAGCATACTGCAAAAGTAATAAGTAAACGATTAACATTTCCGTTTTATCATTTTAGTATCCATTTTTTGGAATTAACTTAATAAAATGTAGGTTTGCTTTACTTAAATCAATACTGTGAAAATCGAGCAAGTACTTGTACATTATTTACTAAGAACAAAAAAGCTAACCTTGCAGGGTATTGGCACTTTTGAACTTGAAGGCGCCATACCTGAATCTGATGATCCGGAAAAGCCTGCCGTTATTCCTGAAAATTCTATTTCTTTTCATTATGACCCAAAGGCTGCTGAAGACGAAGGCCTGGTTAATTTTATTGTAATTCACACACAAAAAATAAAACCTCTTGCATCTTCCGATCTGGATTCGTTTCTTTCATTGGGGCGCCAGTTTTTAAACATTGGGAATCCATTTGTGCTTCAAAATTTAGGGACGCTTGAAAAATTAAGTTCAGGAGAAATTGCGTTCAAGCCCGGCCGTATTGTAGCTCAGAAAATAGAACCTCAAAAAATAAAAAGTGATGAAATAGAAAATGTGGCAGAGGAAGAAAATCTGTTTAATGATTACAAGCAGGAGCGCAAAAGTAATGTCGGTTCAAAAGGGATTCTTACTATTCTTGTTATAATAATATTGGGCTTTGCGGTGTGGGCCACATGGCATTATGGTTTCAGTAAAAAAGCAAATAATGATAATTTGAAATCTACAGAGGCTATCGTACCAATTGCAGAAGATTCTTCTCATCTTAAAAAAGATTCAACCATAACTGCAAATACGGCTTTGGATAGCAGCAAAATTATGGAAGAAAAACCAGCGGGGACAAATAGTTTTAATATTGTAGTAAGACAATACAGATATAAGAATTCTGCCCAGGTAAGATTGAAGGAATTAAAATCATACCACAGAAATGTAATTATGTACACAGATGATTCCGTAATTTATAAAATTGCAGAACCCTTTACACTACCCCTTTCGGATACTACAAAGATTTTAGATTCCTTAAAAAGATATTATACAAGAGTATATGTTGAAATTCCAAAATAGATGATCTGATTAACGGTAGCATTATTTTATCCCCCGAAAAAATTATCACTAATTTTTATTCAAAATAGAATTTGCAATTAAACACTGCAGGCAAAGTTTATGGTTGCAGTATTCGTTTTTTAATTCAATAAAAGCCTGTGAATCAAAAGCGCTTTTATTGCTATAATTCAGTTTTTCAAACCCTTTGGTAATTTCATTTTTTTCAGGAGAAATTTCTTCCAGCCAGTTAATTGCTTTCTCTTTAAAAATTTCTTCGTCATGATACAGGCCATAAGAAAAGAGAATGGGCACAATTGTATTGATGATAATATTGTCTATCATTTGTTTTCCGAGTTTTTTTACTTTATAATCCGTTTCTTCGTCAAATACATAATGATAATGCCAATAATCATTGGCTGTCAAAGCCAGCATTTTTTTTATTTCAAGGATGGAATCCGCTTCCTTAATTTTTGAAAACAAATGTTCACTGTTATGGATCAGCATCGCGAGTTGCCCCAACCGGATAGTTGGAAAATTAGCAGGCCGCATTCTTAAAAAGTATAATTCTCCGTCCACAGGTTTCAGTTTATATTTCTTTTGATAGAAATAATATTCCTTTTGCAACATCTGAGGGTATTGTTCTTTAAAATCCTTTTTCAATAAGCCTGCCTGGCCAAATAACAATGATTCAATTTGAACTATATTATTTTTATGTTTTGCCAAAACACTTAGGGGTAAAGACTGTGCGATTTTTTTAAACATCTCACTGTTTACTTTCAGCCCAAAATTAGCAGCAATCAGCCACCAGAAAGTTTCTTCCCAATGGTCATTTGTTTGCTTTAATATCTCCAGGATGTTTTCAGATTTTTTAATCAGCCTTTCAGCTACAAGCCTTTGTTTCCAACCGGTGAGAGCAAGGTCGCTCAGATTGTGCTGTAATTTTTCGCAAGGAATAAATTGAGCCGTTTCCATCAATTGTTGATACTTTGCCAGTAAAATATTTGAAACTCTGCTTTGCAATTCCAGTGTTGGCAGGTTATTTCCATTGGCATCTTTTATTTCCACATCATGATTCCAGACAATGTGAAGAATAATATTGTTATAATTATTATCAGAGGAATGATTGTGCAGGTTCCAGTCGGAAGAATTGATATGCAATTCCACATTTCCTGCCCATAGCGTATCATTGATTTTTATTTTTGCTTCTGTAAAATCGGGGCCCTGGTTTGCATTGTGTCTCCCGGGATGAATTACCAAAACAGGATCACCATTAGTGCTCAGTAATTCATGATTATTGTAGTATTGAAATTTCCAGATGTATTGCAGAATGTCTTCTTTCATGGCAGTTGTTCTGAAAAGGTTTAAAATTATGATCCCGTAATAATCGGATTAAAAATAAGGAATTAAAAATGAAGTTGATGAATGAGAAAAAAATCTCAGTAAACAAACAAATAATTTAGATTTTAAATTTACTTTTGGCAACCATTTTAGGAATCTTTGTAAG
>DASSHD010000021.1:0-17605 GCA_035693085.1 Hanamia sp.
CCGAAATTTATGGGTAAGGGAAACTATGAACTCACCACAAAAAAAATGCTTTGCAAATACCAACATTCTCAAAAATCTTAAACAAACTGAATGATTTAAAAAAATTTATGGCAGGGATTAGTAGCTTGCGAATTTTGGGAATAAAATTATCTTTTTTTTCAGGCAATATTTATCTCATTAATTATGAGTCTTTAGGGAAAGTGAAAAAAAGCGTTTTCTATACCAATTTAAAACTAAGTGCTGCAAATTCCTCCGCCCCGGTTCGTGTCTCACGAACCGGCGATAATTTGAAATGCACCCTCTTTTTTCAAAAAATATCTTCAGTATTTATTATTTCATTTTTTTAAGGAAACAGACTAATACTTTTTTATACCATTTTAAAACTCAGTGCAGCAAATTCTTCAACGCTCAAAGTTTCTGCGCGGCGACTAAAGAAATTATCTTCCAGATCTTCTTTGGCAATAAGGCTTTTCACTCCATTGCGCAATGTCTTACGGCGTTGGTTAAACGCAGTTTTTACCAAAACCCAAAATGCTCTTTCACTTTTTACAGGAAGATAATTTTCACGCCTTATTAATTGTATCACGCCACTTTGCACTTTTGGCTGGGGAGTAAAACTTTCATTCCCCACAGAAAATAAATATTCTACTTTATAATAGTATTGCAAAAGAACACTTAATACACCATATACTTTGCTACCCTCTTTTGCTGCAGCCCGTTCTGCTACTTCCTTTTGAAACATTCCTATAACAACAGGCACATATTCTTTCCATTCCAAAACTTTAAATAAAATTTGCGTAGAAATGTTATAAGGGAAATTTCCAATCACTATAAAAGGATCATCAAACGGGCGATCCATATCCAAAAAACTTTTATGAATTAAATTATTTTGTAAGGAAGGGAATTCTTTTAAAAGAAAATTTATTTTTTCTTCATCAAGCTCTACAGCTTTAAAGTTGACATCGGGAATTTTCATCAAATGTTTGGTAAGCGCGCCTCCTCCCGGGCCAACTTCCAATAAGTTTGTAAAAGAATGTTTTATTAAAGCAGTAATAATTTTTTCTACTACCTTTTCGTCTTTTAAGAAATGCTGGCCGAGAGATTTTTTAAGTGTATGCATCGGATGCAAATTAGTGATAAGTTAATTGGTTTATTGGTAATTAAGTTTCTTCAGTATTTGTTGGTTTACTCATACATTTTATTAGTTAATCATTTTTTATTTCGTAGGGCTTTTTATTTTTCATAGGGCTTTGCCCAACGTTGATATATTACGCCCTTTCAGGGCTACCCCCCGATAGACATCATTTGCTTTTTATTTCTTATTTTTCTTTTTTATTATGATCTATTCAACCAAAGGCATTGTTTTAAGAACCATAAAATATGGAGAAACAAGTGTGATCGTTTCCATGTTGACCGAACTTTTCGGCATACAATCCTATATGGTAAATGGTGTTCGAACGTCAGGGAAAACTTCTAAGTCACATTTTTTTCAGCCTTCTTCTATTTTAGAAATGCAGGTGTATCACAATGAATTGAAAAACCTGCAACGAATGAAAGATGTAAAATGGGACGTTCTTTATAAAAATATTTTAAGCGATATAACCAAAAATGCAGTTGCGATTTTTATGGTGGAGCTTTTACAAAAAAGCCTGAAGCAACCGGAAACCAATGCAGATCTTTTTCATTTTTGTGAAGACGCTTTTCTTCAATTAGATATTTCGGATGTTGAGATCACAGCGAATTTCCCAATCTATTTTTCATTACAGTTGGCTCCCTTTTTGGGATTCAGGCTACAAAATAATTACTCTGAAAAAAGAAACATTTTTAATATAGAAGACGGAAATTTTTCAGAACAAAATCCAATATCTTCGGTTAATGTAAGCGCTGAAATAAGTTATTATATTTCTGAATTATTAAAAGTGATTCACCCACGGGATTTGAGTGAAATAAAAATGAATAGAAAAATCCGGAGCGCTATTTTAAAAATTATGGAAAGCTTTTATGAATGGCATATCCCTGAATTTGGGAAAATGAAAACGTTGAGTGTGTTGTCGGAGATATTGGCCTCCCTGCCCTCCAGAGGAGGGTTTTAGGAACCTTACTTACAAAAGAGAATCTCAATTATTTGTTTGTTTACTACTACATGCAGATACCAATAAATATATTTCATTAGAATAGAAATCACCATTATTTGTTTGTTTACTACAACTTGATAATTATATTAGCTTTCTAACCTTTGAATCATCGGTAATTTTTTGCCCTTCCACGTTTTCAATTAATATTACTCCCGGTTTTTTGTCTTTTTCAAGGCTTCCCAATTCATTTTCCATTCGCAAAGCTCTTGCGCCATTAATCGTTGCCCATTGCAATAAATTTTCAGTTTTTATTTCAGGAAAATTTTTCAAAATGGTTTTCATTTCTTCCAGAATATTTAACTGGTGATTGGATGCAAGGCTATCGGTTCCCAGAATAATATTCAGATTATTTTTTAAAAATAAATTCACCGGCGGCAAAGTATTTTCAATATACAGGTTTGCATTTGGGCAAAGACAAAAAGAAACTAATTGATTTTGGTTTTTATTCTTTTTTATAAAATCAATATCTTCCTGTTTGGTAAAAGTATTGTGAACTAAAATCACAGAATCAGCAGAAGAAAATTTTTCAAAATAACTTTCTACGCTTCTTATTTTTTTTGCTTTATAAAATGAATTGTCAATGTTCATCATTTTATACATTTTGGTAAAATCTCCTTCTCCCTCCATGAAAAATAAATCTTCATCTTTGGATTCCTGGTTGTGAATACTAACCGTTTTTTCTTTGAAAAATGGAATTATTTTTTCCCATAAACTTTCAGAAATGGAATAGGGCGCATGAGGAACCATAGAAGCTTGTAAACCTTTTTTAATAAACTCATTAAAAATAGTTTTACTTTTTTCAAAACGTAAGGATGCTATTTCCGGATGCCATCCGCTTACTTCTATAAAATTATAATAATGCAAATTCTCTTTTACTTTTTGTACAGTTGAGAAAGAATTATTGCAGATATCACCTACGGCTACAATTCCATTTTGCAACATTTCATGCTGGGCTCTTTCAATGGCCGCAAGAATGTCATCTTCAGCAAAATGCCTTTCTGAAACTACTTTAAAAACAAATTCTATCAACCCTGTTTTTTCAGGAATTAAATTTTTAAGGTGAGACAATTCCAAATGGCAATGTGCATTAATGAAGCCGGGAGAAATAATTCCATTAAAAGTTTCAATTTCATCGCCTGCCTCTTCTGTGTCAATGATATTAATTATTTTTCCACCCTCATCGGTTATCAATACATTATTATTTAACGTTTTTTCTCCCGTAAATAAATAATCAGCCTTTAATTTTCGATAGCGCATGTGAAAAGGATTAAGATTAATTTTGCCACAATTTCCAAAGATAAAGGGTAATAATTTCTACAAGAACTGTTTCACAAATTACCCATTATGTGTAAAAAATAAAATTTTGAAAAAGAGTATGCTTGAAAAACTGGAAGCCATTAAAGCAAGATTTGAAGAATTGGGAGTTGCATTGTCCAATCCCGAAATCATAAGCGACAATAAAAAATATAAGCTATTAAGTAAGGAATATCGCGATCTTGAAAAGATCGTAATTGTGCGTGATAAGTATGCTAAAACACTTGATGACATTGAGTTTAACAAAGAAGTGCTTCATAGCGATGATGAAGAAATGCGTGAAATGGCTAAAGAAGAATTACCCCAATTGCAGGAAGAAAAGGAGAAGTATGAAAGAACAATCCGAAACCTGCTGATTCCAAAAGATCCACAGGATGAAAAAAATTGCATTCTCGAAATAAGAGCTGGTACAGGCGGAGACGAAGCTTCTCTGTTTGCCGGAAACCTGATGAGAATGTATTTAAAATATTGTGAGTCGAAAGGTTGGAAAACTACTTTACTTAGCGAAAGTGAAGGAACTGTAGGCGGTTATAAAGAAGTACAGATAGAGGTTACAGGCGATGATGTGTATGGCGCTTTGAAATTTGAAAGTGGTGTACATCGTGTTCAGCGTGTGCCTGATACTGAAGCCAGCGGGCGCGTTCATACCAGCGCTGCTACAGTGGCTGTGATGCCCGAGGCGGAAGAAGTAGATGTGGAAGTACGGGATAGCGACGTAAAAATGGAAACTGCAAGAAGTGGCGGAGCAGGCGGACAGAATGTAAATAAAGTGGAAACAAAAGTAATGCTAACGCACATTCCAACAGGATTGGTAATCGTTTGCCAAACAGAAAGAAGCCAATTGGGCAATCGTGAAAAAGCAATGCAGATGCTACGTACGAAACTTTACGAAGAAGAAGTACGCAAGCAGGAAGAAGAGATTTCGCGCCATCGCAAAAGCCTCGTAAGCTCCGGGGATCGTTCTGCTAAAATAAGAACCTACAATTATCCGCAAGGCAGAGTGACAGACCATCGTATCGGATTGACAGTATATAATTTAGAAGATGTTTTGAATGGAGATTTGCAGGAATTTATAGACGCACTACAATTTGCAGAAAATTCAGAGAAAATAGCAAATCAATAAATAATTTTAATAAAAACACTTTATTTAGTCAGTAAAGCGTCATTTTCAGATTAAAACAGAGAAGTTAATCATAATATCAGGCTTCTTAATTTTTTATTAACAGAAGGATTCTTATTTTTGGCATGGGATTTGAAATAATTAAATCAACAACATTAAATTTCAATTTTCTCATAAGCAGTTAGTTTTGGTAAACGGCCCCTGTTTCTACAGGGGCCTTCTTTTTTGTTTAATGGTTTATAATATTTATTAAGCCAGAATTTTATCTTCCGTTAAATTATAAGTAATAAATGGGAATGCAATTACCTTTGCTAAATAATCAAAACACTTATTTTATTATATTTTGGGAAAAAACATGAATAGTGATAATACCACTCAAATTTTTCAAACTAATAAACCTACCCGGTGGAAAAGAGTAAAGTGGACAGGGCGGGTAATTTTATTAATCAGTATTTTCTTTATTGTAGTATTAGGCATTGCTTTGTATAGCGGCTCGCTGCCCAACATCCCGAACATGGAAGCAAAAGCAAGAGTGTTTCAAACGGCGCTTGATCCTTCAAACCCATTAATCTTAAAAAACCAACAGAATACAAAGTACAAAGGTTTTAAAGATTTTTTATTTAAAAAATTAAAAGCGGATTCACTAAAAAGAATAAAAAATAAAGGCGCGTCAAAGGCTGATACACTTTCATTAATCAGGGCAGCATTTTACACTCCATGGAATGCATCTGTTTCATTGCCAGACCTTGAAGAAAACGCTGATAAGATTAACACAATCATTCCTGAATGGTTTTTTATTGATACAGTAACTCACCGGCTTCAAACCAGGATAGATAGCGCCGGACTTGCCGTAATGCGGCAAAAGAAGCTACGCATTTTGCCTATCCTATCCAATTTCAATAGCTCTAAAAATGATTTCGATGGTAAATTATTGCATTACATTTTAAAAGACACGATTGCCAGAAATCGTTTAATTCAACAAATTGCTGACACCCTCTCCTTTTATCACCTGGATGGTATCAATGTGGATTTTGAAGAGCTGACGGAGAAGACTAACGAACCACTTACTGCTTTTCAAAAAAAATTATATGAAACTCTTCACAGCAGGAACATGCTGGTAACTATGGATGTGGAGCCAAAGAATAGTGATTATGATTATGCGAAATTGTCCGATTATAATGATTATATCGTATTAATGGCGTATGACGAATATAATGGTTCTACCGGCCCCGGCCCCATAAGTGACCAAAAATGGATAGAAGATGCCGTTTCATGGACTTCGGACAAAATAGATCCTTCAAAAATAATATTAGGTGTTGCGGGTTTCGGTTATAGCTGGTCAGATGGAGTAATAGATTCTTTACCTCTTACTTACAACGATGCGATTAACAAAGCCAAATCTATCAATGCCCATATTATTTATGACGATAACTCTTATAACCTTCACTATAGTTATGTAACAGTAGATAGTGATGACTCGACAGATAAGATCAACCACCAGGTTTGGTTTACAGATGCCGCCACTACTTTTAATATTTTAAGGTTCAGCGATGAGTTTCCTACAGCGGGAACTGTTCTATGGCGTCTCGGCAGTGAAGATCCACGCATCTGGAAATTCTACAATCGTAGTTTGAGCAATGCTTCTCTTCAAAAGAATCCTTTTAATTTTGATTCACTCAAAACGATTCCAATCATCAAGAACAATGTTGGATTTGTAGGTGAAGGCGAAGTGCTTGATATTCTTTATTCTCCGCAACCGGGCAAGATTAATTTTGAAATAGACAGCTCGGAGCAATTGATAGCTGAACAAAATTATGTGCAGTTACCTTCAGGATATGTAATCAGGAAATTTGCTGAAGACCCTACGGTTGGCAAAGGGCACAAACTGATCTTAACTTTTGATGATGGCCCCAGTGCAGAATGGACGCCAAAAATCCTTGACATACTGGAACGTGAAAAAGTGCCTGCTACTTTTTTTGTGATTGGTATCAATGCCGAACAAAATATTCCTCTTCTTAGAAGAGAATATATAGATGGTTTTGAAATAGGCAATCACACATTTACACATCATAATATTGCAGAGATGAGTCTATCGAGGGCAGCTCTCGAAATGAAACTTACCAGGCTGCTGATAGAAAGCGTAACCGGCCATTCCACTATCTTATTCAGAGCTCCATACAATGCTGACTCTGAACCACAGACCTATGACGAACTGGCGCCGATACAAAGAAGCCGGAAAGAAAATTATTTAACCATCAACGAAAGCATTGATCCAAATGACTGGGCTCCCGGAGTTTCTGCGGATAGCATTGTAGCAAGAGTCATCAGGCAGGAAAAAGAAACAAATGCCAGTATTATTCTTTTGCACGATGCCGGTGGAGAAACCCGACAAGCTACAGTAGAAGCACTGCCTCGAATAATTGATTATTTTAAGAAAAGAGGATATGTATTTGCATCTGTTTCCGACCTTATGGGCAAAACAAGAGATGAGGTAATGCCTAGAGTTGCCGATTCACGGGACAGATGGACAAGGAAATTTAATTTCTTTCTTGCAGAATCAACTTATTGGAGCGGCCAAATCATATTTACTTTATTTGTTATTGGCATATTATTATCGGTAGCCCGCATTATCGCCATGGCTATTTTGGCTAGTATCCAAAAAAGAAAAGATAAAAAATCAGAATCTGATGTTTTCCCTGCATTTCTCATGGAAAAAGAAAATAAATATCCTTTAGTAAGCATCATTGTTCCCGCCTATAATGAGGAAGTAAATGCAATAAGAACCGTCAATAGCTTATTGGCACAGGATTATCCAGAGTTAGAAATCATCTTTGTTGATGATGGAAGTAAGGATGAAACATTTGTAAGAGTAAGTGATTCATTTAAAGATAATTCTACAGTGAGGGTTTACACCAAAATAAACGGAGGCAAAGCCTCGGCATTAAATTTTGGTATTGAAAAATCCAATGCTGAATATGTAGTATGTATTGATGCCGATACACAACTGAAAACTGACGCGATAACCCTGCTGATGAAAAAATTTGAAAATGAAAATGTTGGAGCCGTAGCAGGAAATGTAAAAGTAGGCAATGAAGTAAATCTGATAACAAGATGGCAGAGCATTGAATATATTACTTCGCAAAATTTTGACCGCAGGGCTTTTGATCTTTTAAATTGCATTACGGTAATTCCCGGGGCAATCGGCGCTTTCCGCAAAGATGCTATTCTAATTTCGGGAGGGTTTACGACTGATACACTGGCAGAAGATTGTGATCTTACCATGCGTCTTTTGCGTAATGGATATGTAGTAAGAAATTGTATCGAAGCTATTTCTTATACTGAAGCGCCTGAGACTTTTAAACAATTTTTAAAACAACGGTTCAGATGGAGTTTTGGTGTAATGCAATGCTTCTGGAAACACAGGGATACCATCTTTAATTCAAAATATAAAAATTTTGGAATGATTGCGATGCCTAACATTTTTGTGTATCAGATTTTAATACCTATACTGGCGCCGCTGGCAGATATTATCCTGGTGTTAAGTTTACTGATGGCTTCTTTCGGAATAGTAGTTGCCAGCATACCACATATTATTTTATATTACTTCATTTTTACCTTAGTAGATATTGCAGGCGCCGCATTGGCATTTGCTTATGAAAAAGAAAATTACTTAAAATTAATCTGGATGTTTCCTCAGCGATTAATGTACCGGCAGATGATGTATTATATTTTGATAAAATCTATCAATAAAGCTATTAAAGGAGAATTACAGGGTTGGGGTGCTTTAAAAAGAACAGGAAGTGTGAAAGAAGTAGCAGTTAATTCAGATTAAACAATTATTAAAAAATACAGAAATAATGCGGAGACTAAGGGATTCGAACCCTTGATACAGTTTCCCGTATACACACTTTCCAGGCGTGCTCCTTCAACCACTCGGACAAGTCTCCATTCTTCTTAAAAAAGGGATGCAAATCTACAAATTAATATACACTATAAGCAAACTGATGTAAGAATAATTCATTTGAAATTCAGCCTACAGTAAAGGAATAAATATTATTGATTCTTGTTTTATTATATAACTGTTATGACTAAACTGGAATTAATTCGCTAAAGCATTATCATTTTCTTATTGTGAGTATCTCACGATAATTGAATTAGAGCGGATAATCTTATATAGAACGGAACAATAAAAAACAGGCATTGAATCCGCTCTTTTAAATTTTCAGACTGGGTAAATTCTAAATATTTTTAGAATAAATAAGTAAATTGCTTCCCTTTATTAAAAACAAAACACACAAAATGAAAAAGATTGCAATCACAATTTTGGGTTTCATCTGCATTTTAGTTCTTACAAAATGCAATTCCTCCGGATCCAAAACTTCTTCAAACACAGATTCAACAATGACCAAATCAGACACAGCAAATGTTACTGATAATTGGAAGATTGGAGTACAGATGTGGACATTCAGAATGTTTCCTTTTGCTGAAGCTCTCGATAAAGTAGATAGTGCCGGAGTAAAATATATCGAAGCCTTCTGGGGCCAGCCTTTGGGCGATGGAATGAAAGATAGTTTTGGCATCAGGATGACTGACGCTGACAAAGCCCAGATTAAACAATTGTTACAATCTAAAGGTATCAGTATCGTGGCAATGGGCGTGATTTCGCCAAAGACAAGGGAAGAATGGAAAAAGGCGTTTGACCTGGCAAAAGAATTTGGACTAAGTTATATAACTGCAGAGCCACGAAAAGACCAATGGGATATGGTAGATAGTATGGCTGGCGCATACGGAATTAAAGTTGCTATTCACGATCACCCAAAACCTGATATGTATTGGAGTCCGGATTCAGTTCTAGCAGCCATTAAAGGACATCCGAATTTGGGAGCTTGTGCCGATTTGGGGCATTGGGCGCGTAATGGTGTTAATCCTGTAGATGCTCTTAAAAAACTTGCCGGTCATGTTTACGGCGTTCATTTAAAAGATATTGTCAAATTTGACGATGTACATGCTGACGATACAGTTGTAGGTAAAGGGGTAATTGATTTCCCACCTATATTCCAGGAACTTAAACGTCAGCATTTTAGCGGCATGTTTTCTATAGAACATGAATCCAATTGGTATCATAGTGTCCCCGATGTAATAGAGACCGTAAAGTTTTATAATGAGCAGGTAGCAAAATTGAAATAATTTTCTTTCAACATCATTAATTGAGTCAGTAAGCACTTTTCTAAATTTGACGCAGCGCTAATTGCCTGCGTCAAATTTTTAATAAGATCTCCTGGTAAAAAAAATCCAATTTGTCATCCCCGGAAGAATAACTTTTATGGGTTAATTTATTTTGAACTTAATTTGCAAAACCTTTAAGATTCTTCCAAACAAACAGACATATGGGTTTTCTTATAAAACAAAATTCATGGATTGCAAAAATAGCTTCAAAGAAATTAGGATCGGATAATGTAGCAATCGTGATTGGTAAAACCATTCATCTTTATCATGTTTCCAAAGAAGATTTTTTAAAAGATACCAAATGGGTAAAACATGAAAGTTGTCATATCACTCAATTTAAGAAATATGGGTTTTTACCTTTTATACTTTTGTATTTATGGGAAAGCATGAAGCACGGATATTATAATAATAAGTATGAAGTAGAAGCGCGGAATGCAGAGAATTAATAACCTGTATTGAAATATTCTATGAACTGAATTAAACGGAAGAAGATTTAAATTTTTAATGGATCTGCTTTTTTTCAAAGTTACCAACGGTCATTTTTAGGCCAATGATTACAGGGGGAAAATAAATTATAAAGCTCAAAAGTAAACTCAATAATCTTTATGCACCTACATCTTATAGATTACGCTATCATCAGTCTCTATTTTTTGTTTGTAATAGGAATAGGGTTTTTATTAAAAAAGAAAGTAAAAACAGCAGATGATTTTTTAATGAGTGCAAGAAATATTCCTTTATGGATTACCAGCCTTGCATTTATTTCAGCTAATCTTGGCGCACAGGAAGTATTGGGAATGGCAGCCAATGGTGCTAAATATGGTTTATATACTGCACATTTCTATTGGCTTGGTGCCGTGTTTGCCATGGTATTTCTTGGCTTGTTTATGATGCCATTCTATTACGGAAGTAAAGCACGAAGCGTTCCTGAATATCTGAAATTTCGCTTTGATGAAAAGACAAGAACCTTCAATGCTTTCACATTTGCAGCAATGACAATTTTTTCTTCCGGCATTTCTTTATATGCTCTGGCAATGCTCATGCAGGTAATTTTAGGATGGGATTTTAATGTGTCAATCTGGGTTGCTGCAGGTATCGTTTTAGCTTATACTTTTTTAGGAGGACTAACGAGCGCTGTTTATAATGAAGTACTCCAGTTTTTTCTGATAGTTTTGGGAATAGCGCCTCTTGTTTATATTGGAATGCAACAGGCTGGCGGATTACAAGGTATTTTAGCAAATGTAGATAATGCTAAATTGCATTTGTGGAAAGGAATGAGTAACCCCGCTACAAATCCGATGGGAACGGATGCATTCAGTTTAATTTTTGGATTGGGATTTGTGCTCGCATTCGGATATTGGTGTACCGATTTTTTGGTAGTACAAAGAGCTATGATTTCACACAATTTG
Organism: Hanamia sp.; assembly: GCA_035693085.1. Classification (GTDB taxonomy): domain Bacteria; phylum Bacteroidota; class Bacteroidia; order Chitinophagales; family Chitinophagaceae; genus Ginsengibacter. The sequence continues at coordinate 11,202 of DASSHD010000021.1, forward strand.
AATGATGCAAGGCGCACCCCGATTATTGCCGCTTTGCCAAAAATATTCATGCCTTTGATCGTAATTGTTCCGGGAATTATTTTGCTTGCATTGCAAAAGCAATTCAGCGGTTTTGAGCTTCCGTTAAATGTAAACGGACAGATAGATTACAATATGACGCTCCCTTTATTACTTTCAAAATTATACCCAAGCGGAATTCTGGGAGTTGGCATTACCGCTTTGATCGCGTCCTTTATGTCGGGTATGGCAGGAAATGTAACCGCCTTCAATACCGTATTTACCTTTGACATTTATCAAACTCACATAAAGAAGAATGCAAGTGAAAAACATTATTTGAATGTGGGAAGAGCTACTACCGTTGTCGGCATTTTGTTATCTATTCTTACCGCTTATGTAGCAAGAGGATTTAATAGCATTATGGATCTTTTACAACTTGTTTTTGGATTTGTCAATGCTCCCTTGTTTGCCACTTTTCTCCTGGGAATGTTTTGGAAAAAATCTACTGCGAATGGCGCTTTCTGGGGTTTGTTATCCGGAACAGGTACTGCTGCTCTTACTTATTCACTTACGATGGCTGAAGGCAAGGGCGGCTCTATCGCCAACCTGCACACTTTTTATTCCGGCACCAGCCAGGCTTTTAATATTGCGTGGATTGCATTTGTAGTTTGTTTTATTGTAACAGTTATAATTAGTTTTTTCACAGAAAAAAAACCAGAGAAAGAATTAGTTGGATTGGTGTACAGCCTTACACCCCGGCAACAGGACAAAAACAGGATCTGGTACAAAAACCCTTTATGGATTGCCGTTATAGTTCTTGTCATTACACTCTTTTTAAATATTATCTTTTATTAAATAATTAATGATGAATAAATTTTTTGATCTCCGTTTTGTTATTGGCGTTTTTTTTCTTGCCGTTGGTATTTTATTATTGATTTATAGTTTTACCAATGAAACCGTGATACATGCCGCTGTAAACCGCTGGAGTTCTATCTTTTTTATTGTATTTGCTGTAGTGATGATGCTGCTGTCTATTGATAAAAAGCCGAAAGATAAATTATAGCAAGGGATACTTTTAAGGTTGCCTATATCTTTTTGCGTTAAATTATTTCAATCTTACTTATTTCTTTTGTTGCAGTAAACAAAGAAATAAGTAAGATTTTTATTTTTAGAATCCCCGATAAGGGTCATAGTTATATTCGAAGAATTCAAAGAAAACTTTTTCAAAATCAAAAGAACCTTTATCCTTTTGAAATGTCAACAATTAAAAGCAAAAAGGAGCAAGATTTCTCCTGCTCCTTCCATCTATATAAATTTTTCAAAAGAATTTATTCTTCTTCATCAAAGGCCATAGCCTCTTTGGTAGTCATTAGTAATTCATATTCTTCCTTGCTGCCTACGATCATATTTTCAAATTCCCTTAAACCTGTACCGGCAGGGATTGGATGACCTGTGATTACATTTTCTTTCAGGCCAAGCATTGTATCTGTTTTTCCTTGTATAGCGGCAGATGATAATACTTTGGTCGTCTCCTGGAAAGAAGCCGCAGATATCCAACTTTGGGTTCCCAATGATGCTTTTGTAATACCAAGCAGCAATGGTGAAGAAGTTGCAGGTTTTGCATCTCTGAATTCAACCGGCTTTTTATCTGCCCTGCGAAGAATAGAATTTTCTTCTCTTACCTCCCGCAAGGTAACGATTTTACCAGGGCGCATTTTATTGCTGTCGCCTGCATCTGTAACCACTTTCTTATCATATATCCAATCATTTTCAGCATTAAAATCGTGCCTGTCTTCAGTATCACCTTCAAGGAATTTAGTATCTCCTGCATCTTCTATCGTTACTTTACGCATCATCTGGCGCACGATAGTTTCAATATGCTTATCGTTAATCTTTACACCTTGCAAACGATAAACTTCCTGAATTTCATTTACTACATATTCCTGAACTGCAAAAGGGCCTTTAATAGAAAGTATATCTGCAGGAGCTATTTGACCATCAGACAAGGCAACCCCGGCTTTTACGAAGTCGCCATCCTGGGCAAGTATCTGCCTTGTAAGAGGAACCAGATATTTTTTAACAACCCCATCTCTTGCTTCTACTATGATTTCGCGATTACCACGCTTAATATTTCCAAAAGAAACAACGCCATCTATTTCAGATACAACGGCAGGATTTCCTGGATTTCTTGCTTCAAAAAGTTCAGTTACCCGTGGCAAACCTCCTGTGATATCTCTTAATTTTCCCAAGACACGTGGAATTTTTACTACTACCTGTCCTGCTTTCACTTCTTCTGCTTCTTCCATAGTAATATGAGAACCTGCCGGCAGGTTGTAACTTTTTGACTCTTTCTTCCCTTCAATGATCATAGAAGGAATACGTGCTTTATCTTTTGTTTCTATAATCACTTTTTCCCTATGGCCGGTTTGTTCATCTGCTTCATCACGGTAGGTAACTCCTTCTGCAATATTTTCAAACTTTACTACTCCGTCAATTTCTGAAACTATTACATTATTAAATGGATCCCAGGTACATATCACTTGCCCTTTTGTTACCTTCTGACCGTCTTTTACATTAAGTGTGGAACCGTAAGGAACGTTGTTATTTATCAGTAAACGGTCATTCTTCACATCCATAATTCTTACTTCACCGGTGCGTCCTATAACCACTTTGGTTTTTTCACCGGCATTGTTTACAGCATCTACAGTACGTAATCCATCAAATTGGATTGTACCATCAAACCTTGCAGTAAGAGTAGATTCTACTGATGCAGATCCTGCCACACCACCCACATGGAAAGTGCGGAGAGTAAGCTGTGTCCCGGGTTCACCAATAGACTGAGCAGCAATAATACCTACTGCATCGCCTTTTTGGGCTGTGTATCCTGAAGCAAGATTTTTGCCATAACATTTAACGCAAACACCACGGGGGCTTTCACAGGTAAGAACGGAACGGATTTCCATAGTTTCCACGCCTGCATCATTGATCAAATGAGCCACATCCTCTGTAATTATGGTACCGGCTTCCACCAGCAATTCATCAGAAACAGGATTATATACGTTATGTAATGAGGTCCTGCCTAAAATCCTGTCAAATAAAGGTTCAATAATATCTTCATTGTCCTTTAAAGCTGAAACAGTAATACCTCTTAAAGTGCCACAGTCTTCCTCATTGATAACCACATCCTGGGCTACATCAACAAGCCTTCTTGTAAGATAACCTGCATCAGCGGTTTTTAATGCTGTATCGGCAAGACCTTTACGAGCGCCATGTGTAGAGATAAAATATTCCAACACATTTAATCCATCTTTAAAATTAGAAAGAATAGGATTTTCAATAATTTCACTTCCTGTACTTCCTGATTTACGCGGTTTAGCCATTAATCCCCTGATTCCCGCAAGCTGCTTGATCTGCTGTTTAGATCCTCTCGCGCCGGAATCGAGCATCATGTAAACAGAATTAAATCCTTGTTTATCTGCTGCCAGTTCCTGTATCAATGTTTCTGTAAGGCGGGTATCTACACGGCTCCATATATCAATGATACCGTTGTATCTTTCATTATTGGTAATTAATCCCGCATTGTAGTTGTCCCAAACTTCATCCACTTCAGTGGTGGCATTTTCAATCATTGATTCCTTAGTGTCTGGAATAATAAGATCATTTATATTAAATGATAAGCCACCTTTGAAAGCCATGCGAAAACCAAGTTGTTTAATATCATCAAGGAATTTTGCTGTAGTCGGAATGTCTGTCCATTTAATAATATCACCAATGATTTCACGCAATGATTTTTTAGTAAGCAACGCATTAATAAAACCTACGCTTTTTGGTACATGCTGATTAAAAATTACACGCCCTACTGTAGTGTCAATTAATTTACTGGTAAGAGTTCCGTCATTATTTCTGACTTTTGCTTTTACCTTTATTGCCGCGTGAAGATCAACACAATGCTCATTATAAGCGATAATCACTTCTTCGGGAGAATAAAATATTTTCCCCTCACCTTTTACTATTTCTTCAGGAGTTGATTTTTTCCCTTTGGTAATATAATACAATCCTAAAACCATATCCTGTGAAGGAAGTGTAATAGGTGTTCCATTCTGAGGATTCAAAATATTGTGAGAAGAAAGCATCAGCATCTGTGCTTCCAGAATTGCTGCGCTACTCAAGGGAACATGCACCGCCATTTGATCACCATCGAAATCTGCATTGAACGCAGTAGTTACTAATGGATGAAGCTGAATTGCTTTTCCTTCAATTAATTTAGGTTGAAAGGCCTGGATAGATAACCTGTGCAATGTTGGAGCACGGTTAAGCATAATAGGATGTCCTTTCAAAATGTTTTCCAGGATATCCCAGATGATCGCCTCTTTTTTATCTACTAATTTCCTTGCACTTTTTACAGTCTTTACAATCCCTCTTTCGATGAGTTTGCGAATGATAAAAGGCTTGAACAATTCAGCAGCCATATCTTTTGGCAATCCGCATTCATGCATTTTCAATTCGGGCCCTACTACAATCACAGAACGTCCGGAATAGTCAACACGTTTTCCCAAAAGGTTTTGACGGAAACGTCCCTGTTTCCCTTTCAATACATCACTCAATGATTTTAACGCACGGCCACCCTCTGCTTTTACTGCATTGGATTTACGTGAATTATCAAACAAGGAGTCTATAGCTTCCTGAAGCATACGTTTCTCATTTCTGAGAATTACTTCCGGTGCTTTAATTTCCAACAATCTTTTTAAACGGTTATTACGAATGATAACACGACGATAGAGGTCGTTCAAATCAGATGATGCAAAACGTCCTCCGTCTAATGGAACCAAAGGACGAAGTTCCGGAGGAATTACCGGAACGTATTGCATTACCATCCATTCGGGACGATTATTAATTCTTGTATTCGCATCGCGGAAACCTTCCACCACGCTAAGGCGTTTTAAGGCATCAGCTTTACGCTGCTGTGAAGTTTCATTAGCAGCAGAATTACGCAGGTCAAAAGACAACTGATCCAAATCAATTCTCTGTAACATGTCGTGAACTGCTTCTGCACCCATCTTCGCAATAAACTTATCAGGGTCTTCATCAGGCAATAACTGATTATCCTTAGGGAGCGTATCAACAATATCAAGATATTCCTCTTCAGTTAACAGATCTCCATAATTTTGACCTTTATCTGCCCTAATACCTGATTGAATTACTACATACCTTTCATAATAAACTATAGTTTCCAGTTTTTTGGAACTCATTCCTAAAAGATAACCGATTTTATTAGGAAGAGATTTGAAATACCAGATATGAACAACAGGAACTACTAATTTAATGTGTCCCATTCTTTCACGGCGTACTTTTTTCTCGGTTACTTCTACCCCACAGCGATCACACACGATCCCTTTATATCGGATACGTTTGTATTTTCCGCACGCGCACTCATAATCTTTGACAGGGCCGAAAATCCTTTCACAAAACAAACCATCCCTTTCTGGTTTATAAGTGCGGTAATTTATTGTTTCCGGTTTTAATACTTCTCCATAACTTCTTTCCAATATGGAATCAGGGGAAGTAAGGCCAATGGTAATTTGAGAAAATGTTGGACGTGGACGATTTTCTTTTCTTTGCATATATTTTTGAGCTTTAAGCTAATAGCTTTATAAAAAGCTAAAAGCAAAATTTTAATTATTTGTTGGTTTACTGTCGCTTAAGACAGTATTCTATTCAAACTGAAGATCTAAACCTAAACCTCTCAACTCATGTACCAATACATTAAATGATTCCGGAACGCCTGGTCTTGGAATGTTGTCACCTTTTACAATTGCTTCATAAGTTTTCGCTCTGCCGATAATATCATCAGACTTCAAAGTCAGCAATTCCTGTAGAATGTTCGATGCGCCATAGGCTTCCAATGCCCAAACCTCCATTTCACCAAATCTCTGTCCGCCGAATTGAGCTTTACCACCCAAAGGTTGTTGTGTAATCAAACTGTATGGTCCGATGGAACGAGCATGCATCTTATCGTCAACCATGTGATGCAACTTAATAATATAGATAACACCCACAGTTGCTTTCTGATCAAAGCGCTCACCGGTTTCTCCGTCATACAAGTAAGTATGTCCAAAAGTGGGAAGATTAGCTTTTGCTATTTCTTTAGCAATTTCTTCTACAGAAGCACCGTCAAAAATGGGAGTGCCATAAGTTTTACCTAATTTTTCTCCTGCCCATCCAAGTACAGTTTCATAAATCTGACCAAGGTTCATCCTGCTTGGCACACCCAATGGATTCAAAACAATATCAACAGGAGTCCCATCTTCAAGGAATGGCATATCTTCCTGCCTAACAATCTTTGCAACGATTCCTTTATTACCGTGACGGCCAGCCATCTTATCTCCTACTTTCAACTTACGTTTTAC
>DASSHD010000022.1:0-2467 GCA_035693085.1 Hanamia sp.
CCGAAATTTATGGGTAAGGGAAACTATGAACTCACCACAAAAAAAATGCTTTGCAAATACCAACATTCTCAAAAATCTTAAACAAACTGAATGATTTAAAAAAATTTATGGCAGGGATTAGTAGCTTGCGAATTTTGGGAAGATTGATTCATTTTAAATAATTACCATTACTTTTGACCCTTATCATCAAACCCCGATAAATATTCCCTAATAACAAAACCAGTTTCATGAAAAATCGTAAACTTTTTATAGCAGTTATATTATGTATGATTACACTAAAATGCTTTGCACAAGACACTGCCTATATTCATCCCGATACTTCCGGAAGCGGATGGGAAAATATGTTTAACAGTGATCTTACTAACGCAATTTTTCCTGTGGGTGTGTGGAGCGATTCCGCTGGAATAATTACTGCTACAAAAGACGAGGCTATCTGGAGTAAAGATGAATATGATAATTTTGTATTGGACCTCGACTTCATGAATGCTGATGGTACTAACAGTGGCGTAATCGTGCATGCTACAGATACGAAGGAATGGATACCCCATTCAGTAGAAATTCAAATAGCTGATGACTATTCCAAAGAATGGAGCAACGTTTCACCCACATGGCAATGTGCCGCTATATTTGGCCACCAGGCCGCTACCAACAAAAAGTTGAACAAACCTGGCGAATGGAACCATTTTACAATTACCTGCCGTGGCAAAATGATATGGGTAGTGCTTAACGGTACTCTGGTTAACACCTGCGACATGAGCCTTTTCACTTCAGCCAAAACCAATCCTGATGGCTCAAAAGTCCCATCATGGTTAAGCAATCCTATGGCCACACTTCCTTTGCACGGCCATATCGGCTTCCAGGGAAAACACGCGGGAGCTCCTATTTATTTCAAAAATATAAAGGTGAAAAGATTAAATTAGGGCAAGACACTACTCACTACTTTTCACTACGCTACTTTTATCCTCTTTCTGCTGCCTTCAATATTGGGAAGCAAGCCTGTAATAATTCCTATTAGGGGAAGAAAAGAACAAACATGAAAAACATAAATGATGCTGGTTTTATCAGCCAGGTTTCCCAGCAAAGCTGAACCGATGCCGCCCATGCCAAATGCAAATCCAAAAAACAATCCGGAAATCATACCAATTTTGCCAGGAATTAATTCCTGGGCATACACTAAAATTGCCGGGAATGCGGAAGATAAAATCAATCCTATTGGAACTATTAAAATTCCCGTCCAGAAAATATTAGCATAAGGTAATAATAAAGAGAAAGGGGCTGTGCCCAAAATTGAAAACCAGATCACATATTTGCGCCCAAATCTATCACCCAACGGGCCGCCAATCATTGTGCCGCATGCCACAGAGAATAGAAATACAAATAAATAGATCTGCGAAGTTTGAATGCCAACGTGAAATTTATTAATAAGATAAAAGGTAAAATAACTGGTAAGACTGGAGAGGTAAAAATATTTTGAGAAAATCAGCACTAATAATATTACAACAGAAAAAGTAACTTTTCTTTTTGAAAATGAAGAATGCAGAACTGCCTCTTTACTTTTTTGTTTTGATATGTAACGGAGTATATAATTTTTGTACCAATTGCCTACTTTAGTCAAAATAAATATAGCCAATAAAGCAATCAGGGAAAACCATGCAATGCTTGTTTGTCCGTGTGGCACAATGATCCATGCCGCTAACAATGGACCGATAGAACTTCCCAGGTTTCCACCTAACTGAAAAATAGATTGAGCTAATCCGCGCTGATTACCGGCTGCAGCATGTGCCATCCTTGAAGATTCCGGATGAAAAACAGAAGAACCGATGCCAATAAGCCCCACTGAAACCAATACCAAATAAAAATGATGAGACATAGATAATACCAACAAACCCGATAAAGTAAATCCCATACCCGTAGCAAGTGAATAAGGCTGAGGTTTTTTATCGGTATATAATCCCACAAAAGGTTGCAGAAGTGAAGCAGACATTTGAAAAGTAAAAGTGATCAACCCAACCTGGGCAAAAGATAAATGGTAATTCGTTTTTAAGATCGGATAAATAGCAGGAATTAAGGACTGTATAGTATCGTTTAATAAATGCGAAAAACTGATTGCTACTAAAATCGGATAAACTGTTCTTTGAAGCGTATTTTCTACTGTTGGTGAAGTGTTCATTTTAAGATTTACGAGGTGCAAATTTAGGCAACGCGCAATTAAAAAGAGAAAATGAACTTTTTGTGTGGTATCTTTTGCAGTATACGGAATTACCGGAATATTCTTTGGCTATTATCCGGCAGTAAAAGCATCGAGGTTAGATCCTATAGAGGCATTGCATTATGAATAAAAAAGATTAATTCATTATTTGCAATCTTTTAATCGAAACGTCGAGTAGGCAAGCGGGAGTTTCACCCGCGAGCCTCTCACAGAACCGTGCGTGAAAGTCTCCCTTCACACGGCTCTTGTCATTCAGTA
>DASSHD010000023.1:0-5829 GCA_035693085.1 Hanamia sp.
TTTAATAATACCTCGCCGCGGATTTCTATTTTTCCGATTCCATATCGGGAAAATTTTGCGGACAAAGGGATAGAGCCTATTTGCCTGATGTTTGTAGTAATATCATCGCCTGCAGAACCATCGCCGCGGGTGGCACCACGAACCAAAAGATCATTTTCATAAATTAATGAAATGCTGGCGCCATCGTATTTAGGTTCTACACTAAATGAAACTTTTTGGTGATCCACAAGAGATTTTAAACGATTATCCCACGCTATCAGATCATCAGGATTGTAGCTGTTCTCGAGGCTAAGCATTGAAACCAAATGCGGAACTGTTACAAAATCTGCATTGAGGCTACTGCCCACTCTTTGGGTTGGCGAATCGGGAGTGATGAGAGAAGGGTTTTCATTTTCAAGCTTTTCTAATTTTTTAAAAAGCGTGTCATATTCCGCATCAGAGATCAATGGATCGTTTAAAATATAATAGCGGTATTCGTGAAAACGGAGCGCTTCTCTTAATTGCGCAATATTTCCTCCGTTTTTAAGAAGATTATTAGTAAGATTTTGTAAATCCTGTATCTGCGTTTTTGTGTACATAGATTAATTTAAGAAAAAATAAAACTACAAAAAAAGAGAATTGAGTGTGGAAGTTTATGATTTTACAACCTGAAATAATTGTATTATATCAGTAAATAAACCTGCTTATTCGGTAGGCGGGGCAAATAATTCATTTTATAATTGAATGAATATTAGCAAAATTAGGTGCAACTATGCTGCATCGCGAGGATACTCTTTAATTAAATTCAGGTCTCCTTCTTTCTTCTTCAATATCATAATCATCCTGTAGCTACAATCATAATTTTGCTGTATTTCCAAAATAGTTTGAAAGCCTTAAAGCAGTATCTGCTGTAATTCGCCTGTTGCCTTTTAAAATTTTTGAGGTACACATTTTGGGAATGCCGATTTCCTGTTAAAGTATGTAAGCGCTTATATTTAAAGGAATAAGGAACTTAGCCCGAATGAATATTTTTTAATGCTCAAGCTCAAGTTAATTTTTTGTTTTTAATGATATTCAATTTTTACTTAAAATTAATAAATTTTATTTCCCAGATTGCATACTGTATATTTACAGTATGTAATTAATAAATTTATATTGATAAAATCTATACAGCATAAAGGATTAAAATTATTTTGGACTAAAGGGGATGCAAGTAAATTACCTGCAGATAATTTACACAAAATAAATAAGGTACTTAACATTATTCATTATCTGGATAAAATACCACAAGATTTAGAAGTATTTAAGTATTTGCGACCGCATCCTTTGAAAGGAGATCTAAAGGGTTTTTGGTCATTAGATATTTCGGGAAACTGGCGCATTATTTTCAGGTTTGAAAATGGAAATGCTTATGATTTGGATTATTTAGATACGCATTAAAAATATAAAAATGGAAAGAGCTAAACAAACAAATATTCATCCGGGAACTATTCTAAGAGAGGATGTGATAAATGCTAACCAATTAAGCATTGGCAGAGCAGCTAACTTATTAGGAATATCAAGATTAACTTTATCAAAAATTGTAAATGGGAAAGGATCCATAACACCTAACATTGCCTTACGAATTGAAAAGGTTTTTGGTGGGAGTGCAGACTTTTGGCTGAGAATGCAAAGAGGTTACGATCTGTTTGAAGAAAAACAAAGGTTTGAAAATAATCCACCAAAACTGAAACATTTTGAATTTTCCTGATTGTAAAAATTCTCTGTTGTTTCAAAATCTCTAAAAAAATTCTGGGCTTTTACTTAACTACAATAAATGATTTGTAGTAAATAAACCAGTCTTATCAATAGGCAGGCATTTATTTCAGATTTTCACTTTAAAAGTAAATCCCCCGGATCCCAATAACGGTATTTATGAATTAAAAAAGTTCAATAGTCAAACACTATTGATCAGAAGCAGAAAAAGGTATTTGCTTTTGAAAGGAAAATTCAGGTCTGCTAAAATTAAGGTTTAATCTTTTTTTTGGGATCGCCAAATAATCTGACTAATAAACTGTAGAAGAATTTTGAATAATCTTTGGATTTTCCTCCAATAAATCTGAATGCTAAAATTATCAAAAGAATATAAATACTTATTTGTAATACCGCATTCCCCGTTATGTATGCAACAAGAGATTTCGCGGGATGAATCCCATCCCCATATTTTCCTAAAATTAAAAATACTATTAGAATTCCTAAAAGTATTTCAGCAATGCGTCTTATCATATAAAAGAATTTTTAAACAATTAATTCTATATTTTAAATTGAATAAATACTTAAAAGCAAATTTAAAAAGAATTTAAAATTCCGCATTTTTCGGAAACCTCGGAAAAGGAATTACATCCCTGATGTTTGTCATTCCGGTTACAAACTGGATCATACGCTCAAAGCCAAGCCCGAAACCGGCGTGTGGCACGCTTCCAAAACGCCGTGTATCAAGATACCAATCCATTTCTTTCACAGGAATATTCATTTCCTGCATTCTTTTTTCCAATACTTCTAATCTTTCTTCGCGCTGAGAGCCTCCTACAATTTCACCAATACCTGGGGCAAGAATATCCATCGCGGCCACGGTTTTTCCATCATCATTCTGACGCATATAAAATGCTTTTATTTCTTTGGGATAATTAATAAGAATTACCGGCTTTTTAAAATGCTTTTCCACCAAATAACGTTCATGCTCGCTTTGCAAATCAATTCCCCATTTATCAATTAGATATTGAAATTTCTTTTTCTTGTTTGGTGTTGAATTTTTTAAAATCTCAATTGCCTCTGTATAAGTTAATCTTTCAAAATCATTGTTGATCACAAATTCTAATTTTTCAATCAATCCCATTTCACTTCGCTCATTTTGCGGCTTTTGTTTTTCTTCTTCCACCAAACGTGCTGCCAGAAAATCAAGGTCTTCACGATTATTATCCAAAGCATACTTAATAATGTATTTGATAAATTCTTCTGCGAGATCCATATCATCTTCCAGATCAGAAAAAGCCATTTCAGGCTCTATCATCCAGAATTCAGCAAGATGCCTTGCGGTGTTGGAATTTTCTGCACGAAAAGTTGGCCCGAAAGTATAAACATCACCCAAGGCCAATGCCGCAAGCTCCGCTTCCAATTGTCCGCTTACTGTAAGATTAGTTGCTTTTCCAAAAAAGTCTTCTTTGTAATTAATGGAACCATCTTTATTTTTAGGGATATTCTGCAGATCAAAAGCCGTAACATGAAAAGTTTCCCCCGCGCCTTCCGCATCTGAAGCTGTAATAATCGGAGAGTGTAAATACACAAATTCTTTCTTATTAAAAAACTCATGAATGGCAAAAGCGAGGGAATGGCGAACCCTGAAAACGGCAGCGAAAGTATTTGTACGAAAACGCAGATGTGCAATTTCCCTTAAAAATTCAAGGCTGTGTTTTTTAGGCTGAAGGGGAAATTTTTCCGCATCGCTGTCGCCAAGCACTTCCACTACGCGGGCTTTTAATTCCACTTTTTGTCCTTTGCCAATAGATGGCACTAACGTTCCGTTAATTTTTAACGCGGCCCCTGTGGTAATTCTTTTCAAAAGCGCATCATCAAATTTTCCTAACTCAAGTACAATTTGCAGATTAGCATTGGTACTTCCATCGTTTAAAGCTACGAATTGATTGTTCCTGAATGTACGCACCCAACCCATTACAGTTGACTCCTGATTAATTGATTCACTTTTTAAAACATCTTTGATACGCGTTCTTTTGTTAAACATTTTCTTATCTTTTTTTAACCGCAAATATAAAGTAAGGGGACAATTTTTGGCCTTATCCTTGCTGTACACGTATTTTAACCAGGCAGGAAATTGTAATTCAGCAAGAGGAGCGATATAAAAAAAAGAAAAAAATTTATTACTTTATTAATTTTAATGTAATATTGCACCAGATTAAAGCTGACTAGTTTTCCCTTTTGCTACGACAACATCAGTATTAAAAGAATCCATTCCATTATAAATATCAAAATTTAGATTTTACAACTTCAATTAGTGTTTTTGACTATTAATCTATACGTCCATATATGTACGACATCTTACAACTGAACGAAATGCTCGTTCCGGAGTTGCTTGATATTGCAGAGCAACAAAATATTACTAACGCTGAAACTTTAGAAAAACAGGAATTAATTTATAAAATTCTCGATAATCAGGCAACTATGACACCAACAGATAAAAAGGAAAGCCCTACGCCAAAGCCCAAACGGAAACGAATTGTAAAGGCTTCTGCCAAAAAAGAAAGTAACGAAATCGCGTCTGAAGAAGGCGCTGAAGACGAAAAGGAATCCAGGCCTAAAAAGACTGTGGACAAGAAAAAAACTACAATTAAATCAAAAGAAAAAGTTGATGAATCCGAAATCAATATTGATGATTATGAGGATGAAAATGACGGGCATGAACACCTTGCCGACCCTAAAACAATTGCACCTGCTTTGTTAGAATTATTAAAGGATGAGGACGGGGAAATTGAAGAGGAAGAATTAGAAGAAGAAGAAATACAACAATCACACTCCAATAACGGTCGCCAGCAACATCAAAAAAACTTTCCTCAAAAAAAAGAATCGGCTTTTAATATTGAGTTTGATGGTATCATTTTAGCAGAAGGCGTACTGGAAATGATGCCCGATGGCTATGGTTTTTTAAGAAGCAGCGATTACAATTATCTGTCATCGCCTGATGATGTATATGTATCTCCATCCCAAATAAAATTATTTGGATTAAAAACCGGCGATACCGTTTATGGTTCTGTTCGGCCGCCAAAAGAAGGAGAAAAATATTTTGCTTTATTAAAAGTGGAAACTATTAACGGAAAAGGACCTGATGAAGTACGCGACCGTGTTCCATTCGATTACCTTACTCCTTTATTCCCTTTTGAAAAACTGGATTTATTTTTAACTCCAAATAATTTTTCTACGAGGATCATTGATCTCTTTACACCGATAGGAAAAGGCCAGCGCGGATTGATTGTTTCTCAGCCAAAGACGGGGAAAACCATGTTGCTCAAGGAAATTGCCAACGCTATAGCGGCCAATCATCCCGAATGTTATTTAATGATAGTGCTGGTAGATGAAAGGCCCGAAGAAGTTACCGATATGGAGCGAAGCGTAAAAGCAGAAGTAATTGCTTCTACTTTTGATGAACCTGCAGAGAAGCACGTGAAAGTAAGTACCATGGCTTTACAAAAAGCAAAGCGCCTGGTAGAATGTGGACATGATGTGGTGATTTTGCTGGATAGTATTACACGTTTGGCAAGAGCGCATAACACAGTTTCTCCGGCAAGTGGAAAAGTGTTATCAGGTGGTGTGGAAGCCAATGCGATGCAAAAACCCAAACAGTTTTTTGGTGCTGCACGAAAAATAGAAAATGGCGGTTCACTAACTATCATTGCAACAGCTTTGGTTGATACCGGAAGCAAAATGGATGAAGTAATTTTTGAAGAATTTAAAGGAACCGGTAACATGGAATTGCAGCTCGACAGAAGATTATCCAACCGCAGAATTTTCCCGGCTATTGATATTGTTTCTTCTTCTACACGGCGTGATGACCTGTTGCTTGACAAAGATGTTCTCCAGCGTATGTGGGTATTGCGCAACCACATGGCCGACATGAATCCGGAAGAAGCGATTAACCTGCTGATGAAAAATATGAAAGGAACCAAAGATAATGCTGAGTTTCTTACTTCCATGAATGGATAAAATATAAATCTGGAATATTCCTTTCTCCACTGTTAAAACACAGTGGTTTTTTTTGGAACAAAATGTACTTTGCCGGAAATGCCCATTGAAAAAATTAAT